>NZ_JBFBEZ010000027.1:0-95479 GCF_040701725.1 Streptomyces sp. NPDC093109 | reverse complement strand
CGCACCATCCACGTCCGCGACACCAAAGACATCCACCTCCCCCACCTCGACTTCAACCCCACCGCCTGGGACGACTTCATCACGCACACGTCGAAGGGATAGCCCACATGCCTGCGGAGCAAGCCACCTGGTTGAAGAGCAGCTACAGCACCAACGACGGCCCTTCCTGCGTCGAGGTCGCCGCCACCTCCCGCACCATCCACGTCCGCGACACCAAAGACATCCACCTCCCCCACCTCGACTTCAACCCCACCGCCTGGGACGACTTCATCACGCACACGTCGAGGAGCTGAGCCGTCGTGAACTACCCGAACCCCGACGCCCGCTCCGCCGCCAACCGCGTGGCCGTGGCCCTGGCCTCGCTCTGGCTCGCCTGGGTGATGCTGTCCCATGTGGGCATCCGGAACGGGTGGAGCAGCATTGGCGGCAGCGTGGACGGCTTCACCGTCTGGGACTGGCTGCTCCTCCTGTGGCTGGTGGTACTCCGGCCGACTCTCAACCGTCGGCTTACCCCACGGCTGGTGCTGCCCGGGGAGGACCTCCGGCCCCCGGGGTTCGGCTGGCGGGCCCTGGCGTTTCTCGGCGTCCTGGGGACGACTCTGCTCACCCTCGTGGTCACCGTCCCTCTCTTCGGCCTGATCTTCAGGGAAGGTAACTGGGCCGACTGGACCTCCGGTTTCGGGCGCTTCCTCACCGACTCCGCGTTCGTCGTTCCGATGGCCCTGATCGCCGCGTTCCTCTTCCTGTCACCGGTGATCTGGCCCTCGGAAGCGTGGGCGAGGCGGGCCCGGGTCCGTCTCTCGGGCGGCCGTCCGGGCGGGAGGCGGCGTAGCGTACGGGCCTGAGCTACGCGGTCACGTCCAGCTCCCGCTCCCCCACCGTCTGGCCGCCGCTCAGCTCTCCCGTCGGCCGGAAGCCGAGCCCCAGGTAGAAGCCCTCGGGGCCGTCCTCGCCCGGCTCCCAGGTGGTGGTGAACCGGGTGCCGCCCCGGCGGGCGATCTCGGCGGCCACGGCCTCGACCGCGAAGCGGCCGTAGCCACGGCCCTGTTCACCGGCCGCGATGTTGAGGCGCCAGAGGCCCGAGCGGATGTCCGTGCCCGTACCGTCGCCCTTGAAGTCGATGTCGAGGAACGCCATCAGGAAGCCGACCGGCCGGTCGCCGTCCACGATCAGGCGCGGCCAGGCCACCCCGGGGTGTACGTACGCCTCGGCCAGCGACTTCACTACCGGCGCGACGAACCGCTCCTGATCGGGGTGGACCCGCACGCCGAGCGCGGCATCGAGGTTGGCGGGGGTGATCTTCTCCAGCCGGGGTGCGTTCGTCATGTGCGGAAACGTAGTTCCACGGATCGACCGTACGCAAAGAGTTTCGGTCGGTCGACTCCCCTACGGGGCATCCTCATCCGGCATCCGGGTTCTCCCGGACTTCCGTCAGGGTCGGTGCCGTCCTCGCTGAGGATCCGCCGGAGCCGTGAGATCGCCAGGATGAACGAGTTCGGATCCCGTCACCGGAGGAGCGCCACCGTGAACTCACGCCCGTTGGAACGCCGTACGTTGCTCGCCGCGGCCTCGGCTGTCGTCGCCCTGGGAGTGTCCGCCGGGACCGCTGGGGCTGCCGGGGCTGCCGGGGCTGCGGGGCCCGCGGGGACCGCCCGGGCCTCCGGTCCCACTCGGCCGGAGCATCCGCAGGCCGCGGCGCTGCGGGCCGCGCTCGACGGGCTGCCGGACGGTGAGGCGACGAGCGCGGTCGTCCGGGCCGGTGGAAGCGACGGGTGGTGGGAGGGGAGCGCCGGGGTGCGGGAGGTGCGTCGGCGGAGTCCGGCCCTCGCGGACGGCCGGTTCCGGGCCGGATCGGTGACGAAGGTCGTGACGGCCTCCTTGGTGCTGCGGCTCGTCGCCGAGGGCGCGCTCGACCTCGGCCGGCCGGTGCAGCGTTATCTGCCCGGGCTGCTGCCCCCGGAGTTCGAACCCGTCTCCGTACGGCAGTTGCTCAACCACACCAGTGGGATTCAGGCGGGTGACGGCTTCGGCGAGGCGTGGGAGGAGCTGTACGCGCACCGCTTCGACACGCTGAGGCCCGAGGACGTGGTGGCCTCGGGGATGGCGAAGGGGCCCGAGTTCCAGCCCGGCGAGCAGCAGCACTATCTGAACGTCAACTACACGGTCCTCGCGATGCTGGTCGAGAAGGTGACCGGGCGGCCGTTCGCGGAGGGGGCGGCCCGGTACGTTCTCCGGCCCGCCGGTATGCGGCACACGTCGTTCCCGGGCACCGATCCGCGCATTCACGGCCCCCACAACCGGGGGTACCAGCTGGTCGACGGCGAGCGGGTGGACGTGACCGACTGGAACGTGTGCGACCGGTGGGCGGCCGGGGACATGATCTCGACGATCGACGATCTGGAACGGCTCCTGACCGCGCTCTTCCGCGGCAGGGTCGTACCGCGCCCGCAGCTGCGGGAGATGTTCACGCTCCCCGAGGGGCTTACGGGGGCCACCAAGTCCGCCGGGCTCGAACGGTTCGAGGTCCACGGCCGTGAGGTGTGGGGCAAGTCGGGCGCGCGCCCCGGCTACAACACCGCCATCGTCGCCACACGTGATCTCGCCCGGACGGTCGTCTACTCGGTGACCGGAACCGACGCGCACGCCAACGGTCTGCCCGTAGCGCTGCGTTTCGGCTTTCCGGCGTTTCGCCAGGAGTAGCGCGTCAGCAGGCCGGGACCTTCCCGTCCTGCTCGTCCTTCCCGCCCTGCTCGCTCTGCTTCCCCAGCGCCTTCAGCGCCGCGACCGCGCCCTTGAGCGTGGTCACCGGGATCAGCCGCATCCCCTTCGGCAGCTCGCTCTTCGCGTCCGAGCACTCCGCCTTCGGTACGAGGAAGACCGTCGCCCCGTCGCGGCCCGCCGCCTGGGTCTTGAGGGCGACGCCGCCGACGGCGCCGACCTCGCCGTCCGCCGTGATCGTGCCCGTACCGGCGACGTTGCGACCGCCGGTGAGGTCGCCGCCCGTGCCGTCGCCGTCGAGCTTGTCGACGATGCCGAGCGCGAAGAGGAGGCCGGCGCTGGGGCCGCCGACGTCGGAGAGGTGGAGGCTGACGTCGACGTTCCGCGGGTTCTTGCCGAGGTAGCCGAGGGCGGCGCTGGTCGCGGAGTCCTGCGACTGGACCATGTCGTGGACGTTGTGCTGCCGGATCTCCTTGTCGGACTTGCCCGACGGGTAGACCGCCTCGCGCGGGAGCACGGCGCGGTCCGTACGGAACCAGCCCGTGACCACATCGCCGAAGTCGACCTTCGTGGACGGTCCCGTCGCCTCGATGGTCGTCATCCGCAGCTGGCCCGTGGTCTTACGGGTGGGCGTGCCGCTGATGGTGATGATCTGCCGGCCCTGGTTCGCGCCGAGGACGTTCGCCGTCATGCCCGGCTGCGCCACGGCGTACGGCAGCGGCGCCACCCCGACGACGGCGAACAGCGCGACAATCGGAACGGCGCAGAGCGCGAGGGCGCCGGGGCGCGTGAGGCGAGAGAACACATGGTCAATCTATCGGTCGTGCTGTGCGCGGTGCGCAAGGGCGGATACGCGGGTACGCGGGTACGGGTGGGGCTGACGGTGATGGGCGGCAGGGCGGGCGGCGGGTGGGCGGCAGGCGGGCGGCAGGTGGCCGGTACGGCCGCCCCCGAGCCGCCCCCGGGCCGCCCCGCGTCACCCGTGGCCGCGAGGCCACCCCGTACCGCCCGGCGAACCGTTTCAGCGCAGCGCGTCCGCGACCTCCCGCGCCGCGTCCAGCACCCGCGGACCCACCCGTTCCGGTACGGCGTCCGCCAGCATCACCACGCCGACGCTGCCCTCGATCCCGGTCACCCCGATCAGCGCCGCCGCCGCCCCGCTCGCGCCCGCCTCCAGCTCGCCGGCGGTCAGGGTGCAGATCGGCTCGGTCTGGGCGTGGGCGTTCTGCCGGGCCGCGAGTATGGCCCGGCCCGCCGCGCCGCGTTCGAGCGGGTGCCGGAATCCGGTGCGGTAGGCGACGTGGTAGTCGGTCCAGGTCGGTTCGACGACCGCGACGGCCAGCGCCTCCGCCCCGTCGACGAGCGTCAGATGGGCGGTGGCGCCGATGTCCTCGGCGAGCGAGCGCAGCGCGGGCAGCGCGGCCTCCCGTACGAGGGGATGCACCTGCCTGCTCAGCCGCAGCACGCCGAGCCCCACCCGGGCCCGGCCGCCCAGGTCACGGCGGACGAGGGCGTGCTGTTCGAGGGTGGCGAGCAACCGGTAGACGACGGTCCGGTTGACCCCCAGCCGGTTGGACAGCTCGGTCACGGTCAGCCCGTGATCGGTGTCGGCGAGCAGTTTGAGGACCCGCAGCCCTCGGTCGAGCGTCTGGGAAGTCTCCGCGGTCACGACGCCCTCTCCTTCGGAGTTGAGAATTCGGAGTGAGTG
This sequence comes from Streptomyces sp. NPDC093109, assembly GCF_040701725.1. Classification (NCBI taxonomy): domain Bacteria; kingdom Bacillati; phylum Actinomycetota; class Actinomycetes; order Kitasatosporales; family Streptomycetaceae; genus Streptomyces; species Streptomyces sp. NPDC093109. The sequence continues at coordinate 91,053 of NZ_JBFBEZ010000027.1, read as the reverse complement.
ACGACGGCACTCTCACCATCTGCGACACCGGTCCCGCCGGTGACACACGGAGAGGCCACCGGTGGCCTGACGCCACCGGATGCGCTACGCGGCGGAGTTGCCACGGAGCGTTTACGTTGCGGGGACATTAACCACTGGACTCCGCTCAGCGGAAGCCCCGGTCCAGAATCCGGGCACAGGAGGCGACCGGCCGATAACGGAACGGAGTTGATCTTCCCCGTGCGGGCGTATTGGCCGACCGGCCGAACATGCCTCACAAAACGGCCGGTTCAGGGGTTTATTTCGCCGATGTCGTGACATGGCTGTGGCTGCCGCCCGGATGGACAGCAGCCACAGTCACGCCAGAGTCATATGCGCCATACATGCACGGTTACGATGGGTGATATTCCGCCGCGTATATCTTTACCTGGCGCCGCATCCATCTCCACGATCTCATCGCAGGGGCGGACGCGTTCCGGTCACTCAGCGCACCCAGTCACCCAGCTCACCCAGCTCACCCAGCGAGGCAACGCACTCAGCGCATCCGGGTCGCCCACTCCCCCACCTTCGCGATCCGCTCCCGCAGCTGCCCCGCCGTCGCCTCCGCGCTCGGCGGCCCGCCGCACACCCGGCGCAGCTCGGTGTGGATCACGCCGTGCGGCTTGCCGCTCTGGTGGACGTACGCGCCGACCATCGTGTTGAGCTGCTTGCGCAGCCCGAGCAGCTCCTTGTGGGAGACCACGGGCCGCTTCTCGGCGGGCAGCTCCAGCAGGTCCGCCTCCGCGTCCGGCTTCTTGCGGCTGTGCGCGATCTGGCGTGCCTGCCGCTTCTGGAGCAGCATCTGCACCTGGTCCGGTTCCAGCAGGCCGGGGATGCCGAGATAGTCCTGCTCCTCCTCGCTGCCGGGGTGCGCCTGCATGCCGAAGGCAGCGCCGTCGTACATGACCCGGTCGAAGACGGCGTCGGACTCCAGCGCCTCGAACGCGAACTGCTCCTGCTCGCCGGTGTCCTCGTCCTGGAGCTTCTCGGCCTCCGCCATCTCCTTCTCGGACTCGGCGTAGGGGTCGTCCTCGCCCTTCTTCGGCTTGTCGAGGACGTGGTCGCGCTCGACCTCCATCTCGGAGGCGAAGCCGAGCAGACCGGGGATCGTCGGCAGGAAGACGGACGCGGTCTCGCCGCGCCGCCTGGACCGTACGAAACGGCCCACGGCCTGCGCGAAGAAGAGCGGGGTGGAGATGGTCGTGGCGTACACGCCGACGGCGAGGCGCGGTACGTCGACGCCTTCCGACACCATGCGGACGGCGACCATCCAGCGGTCGTCGTTCGCGCTGAACTCGTCGATCCGTTTCGACGCGCCGGTGTCGTCGGAGAGGACGACGGTCGCCTTGGTGCCGGTGATCTCCCGGATGATCTTGGCGTAGGCGCGGGCCGAGTCCTGGTCGCTGGCGATGACAAGGGCGCCGGCGTCGGGGATGCCCTTGCGGACCTCGGTGAGGCGCCGGTCGGCGGCGCGCAGCACGTTGGGCATCCAGTCGCCGCGCGGGTCGAGCGCGGTGCGCCAGGCCTGCGAGATGGCGTCCTTGGTCATCGGCTCGCCGAGCTTGGCGGCGATCTCGTCACCGGCCTTGGTGCGCCAGCGCATGTTGCCGCTGTAGCTGAGGAAGATGACGGGCCGGACGACGCCGTCGCCGAGCGCGTTGCCGTAGCCGTACGTGTAGTCGGCGGAGGAGCGGCGGATGCCGTCGTTGCCCTCCTCGTACGCGACGAACGGGATGGGGTTGGTGTCGGACCGGAACGGTGTCCCGGTCAGCGCGAGCCGCCGGGTCGCCGGCTCGAACGCCTCCAGGCAGGCCTCGCCCCAGGACTTGGAGTCACCGGCGTGGTGGATCTCGTCGAGGATGACCAGGGTCTTGCGCTGCTCGCACCGGTTGCGGTGCAGCATGGGCCGTACCCCGACGCCGGCGTAGGTGATGGCGACGCCGTCGTACTCCTTGCTCACCGGTCCCGCGCTGTACTCCGGGTCCAACTTGATGCCTATCCGCGCGGCGGCCTCGGCCCACTGCTTCTTCAGGTGCTCGGTGGGCGCGACGACGGTCACCTGCTGCACGACATGGTGGTGCAGCAGCCAGGAGGCCAGGGTCAGCGCGAAGGTCGTCTTCCCGGCGCCGGGCGTCGCGACGGCGAGGAAGTCGCGCGGCTGCGTCTCCAGATATCTGCCGAGGGCGTTCTCCTGCCAGGCGCGCAGCTTGTTGGCGGTGCCCCAGGGGGCGCGGCCGGGGAACGCGGGTGAGAGGTGATGGGAGGAGGGGGAGGAGGCGGTAGTAGTCACGGTCTCCGGTTCGGGCGCTCGGGGTCGGCACGCGTGGCGGGGCCGCGAGGGCGGGGACCGCGCGTACGAGGACCGGGCCACCCTACCCGCGCGGCGGCCCGGTGCTTGTATGAACGGTGGGGTGCGCGGACAGGTGGGACGGGCGCCACACCGGCGCCGGCTCAGCGCGCGAAGCGCGGAAGCAGCTCAGCGATCTTCGGCATCTCCAGCTCGCCCTGGCAGACACTCAGCACGAACCGTTCCGCTTCGTCGACGTCGAAGTCGGGTCCCAGCGGATGCCCGTTCAGGTGGAGAAAGACCCAGGTGGCATACCAGGCGATGCGCTTGTTGCCGTCCACGAGCGCGTGATTGCGCGCCAGTGATTCCATCAGGGCCGCGGCCTTCTGCCATACGTCCGGGTAGGCGTCCTGGCCGAACACGCTCGCCTGCGGGCGCGAGAGGGCGGAGTCGAGCAGCCCATAATCACGCACCTCGTCGGTGCCGAGATTTTTAGCGAGGCCGAGAATCTCCGGCAGCGTCAAGTAGTACATCAGGCGAGCCTCCGGTTCAGCTCCTCACTCGCTCTCAGCACGTGGGCCGCCGCCTCGTTGAAGAGGCGGGCGCGCTCGTTTATGGCGGTCATGACCGCGTCGTGCGCGAACGACTGCATGCTGCGTCCTTCCGCCTCAGCTCGCTGACGCAGTGAGTCCAGCTCTTCTTCGGTGAACCTCAGATTCAGACCAGCCATAACCCCACGGTACCAGGCGGTACCACGTGAGGCCACCGAGTTGTCAGCGCACAGGCACCCGTACCCGCAGCGCCACCCACACCCCCGCCAGGGCCACCGCCGCCATCGGGAGGAAGACCGCCACGAAGGCCGCCGGGTGGGAGCCCGTGGCCGTGGCCGAGGCGGTCGCGTCGGCGGCGGCGTGGCCGACCGCGCCGCCGCCCAGGGCGGCGAAGGCCGTGCCGCCCGCGGCCAGCAGGAGGACGTTCGACAGACCGTCGGACATCTGGAGCGCCGCCGAGTTCACGCCCGCCTCCTCCGGCGCGGAGAGCTTGAACAGCAGCACGCTCGTCGAGGCGAGCACCGCGCCCATGCCGAGACAGCCAACGCCCCAGGCGACCGCCACGACCCAGACCGGGACGGATTCGATCAGTACGGTCGGAGCGACGGCGATCGCCAGCGCGACCAGGACCATGCCGCCCGCCATCAGCGGCTCACGGTACGGTTCAAGGCGCGGCCGGGACTGGAGATACGAGCCCAGCGCCCACGTCGCGCCGCCCGCCGCCAGCGAGAACCCGGCCATGGTCGGGGAGAGGCCGCGCTGGGTGACGAGCATGAGCGGCACGAAGCTCTCGGCCGCGATGAACGACCCCGCCGCGACACCCCGGAGCAGCACCACGGACGGCAGCCCGCGCGCCGCGCGCCAGGTCCCCGTCGGCAGCAGCCCGAGCACGGCCGGCACGAGGAACCCGACCCCGGCCGCCGCCGGTACGAGCGAGAACCAGCGCGGCTCCTGGCCCGCGTACTGGAGCAGCGCCGCGCCCAGCGAGATCGAGAGCGCGAGCCGGATCCGGCGCGCGTCGAACGCGGGCGCGGGCCCCGAGGGGTCGGCCGGCCCCGACGCCGTCCGCCGTATCGCGGGCAGCGCGAGTGCCAGCGGCGGGAGGACGAGCACGGGGATGCCGATGAACACCCAGCGCCAGCCGAGGTGCTCGGTGACCGTCCCGGCGGCGAGCGGCCCGACCACGGACGGGATCACCCAGCTCGCGGCGAACGCGGCCATGATCGCCGGCCGCAGCCGCTCCGGATACGCGCGGCTCACGACGACGTACAGCGCGACGATCACCAGCCCGCCGCCGAGCCCCTGCACGGCCCGGCCGAGGATGAACAGCAGCATCGTCGACGCGGTGCCCGAGACCAGCAGCCCGGCGGCGAACGCGCTGATCCCGGCGGCGAGCGGCGCCAGCGGCCCGCTGCGGTCGGCCCACTGCCCGGACAGGACCATCGCGAAGAGGCTGGTGGTGAAGTACGCGGAGAACGCGAACGCGTACATCGACACGCCGTGCAGCTCCCGCGCGGCCACCGGCATCGCCGTACCGACGGCGGTCGCCTCGAAGGCGATCAGCAGCACGACGGAGACGATGCCGATGCTGAGCGCCCGGTGCTCGGGCCCGAGAACACCGTGTTCGGGTGCGGGTGCTGGCGCTGGCGCTGGTGCGGATATGGGTGCGGGTGCGACGGCGGCGTCGCGCGGGTCCGGGGCGGTCATTGCCTCAGCGTAAGGGGCTTGCCCCTGTTTGGGCCCTGTCGCGGGATGTATCCACCCTGGTCCCTTGGTCGTACGCCGTTCATGAACGGCGTATGGCAGTCGCGTTGCACGCTGCCCGGGACCCTTGAGCGGGACGGGCCGGGCGGCCTACCTTCGAGGAAGCAAGGGAAGAGCAGGACAGCAGGAACAGCAGCAACGCCCGGCCGTGTGCCCGAGTGGTTCAGGGGCTCGATTGCAAATCGAGTTACGTGGGTTCGATTCCCGCCACGGCCTCCACAAACAGAGCGGCCCGTCCCCGCAGGGACGGGCCGCTCCGCGTGAGCATGGTGACGAGTTCCCTCTCGAACGCCGTCGACGCGGCGGAGCCGCACTGCCTGGCCCGCGTGGCCCGCCCCCGCCCCCGCACCGCCCGCGCTCGCTGGCCACGGTCGGCATCGGTGAGCCGAGAAGGCACGGAGTTACGGCGCCGCCACCGCCGCCTGTGGCCGGATCGGGAGCCGGCTGATCGGTCGCCCGGTGGCCGCGCGTACGGCCGAGGCGACCGCCGCCGGGGAGGTCACGACCGGTGCCGCGCTCGCCGGCTTCGCGCCGAAGGGCGCCACCACGTCGCGCTCCTCGATGAGCTGGACGATCCGGATGTCCGGCGCGTCCAGGGAGGTCGGCAGCGCGTAGCCGGTGAGGTCGGGCCGGCGGATCACGCCTCGGTTGGTGCGCAGGTTCTCGGTGAGGGCCGTACCGATGCCCTGGGTGACGCCCGCCTCGATCCGGGTGGCGAGCTGGGCCGGGTTGAGGACGCGGCCGACGTCCTGCGCCACGGCCATCTCCACCACCCGTACCGCGCCCAGCTCGATGTCGACGTCCACGACCGCGCGGATCGCGCAGAACGCCATCCCCACGAAGGCATCGCCCTGCCCCGAGGCGTCGAGGGGCTCGGTGGGGTGCGGGCGGCACTGGGCGGTGGCCCAGAGTTCCTTGCCGTCCATGGCCTCGGTGACGGTGGTGGAGAGCACCCCGTCGTACGAGGTGATCTTGCCGTCGGTGATCTGGAGCAGCTCGGTCGACATCCCGAACTTGTGCGCCAGCGGCTGGAGCAGCTGCGTACGGACCATCTTCGCCGCCCGCTCGACCGCGCCGCCCGAGACCCAGGTGTGGCGTCCGTGGGCGGCCGGGCCCGCCGGGGGCTGGTCGGTGTCGACGGAGGCCACATGGACCTCCTCGATACCGAGGGTCTCCTGGACGATCTGCCGGGCGAGGGTGGCGAAGCCCTGTCCGGTCTCGACGGCCGCGCAGATGACCGTGGCGATGCCGTCGTGGACCTTGACGGTGGCGGTGGATACCTCGTCGGCCCCCTCCGCGCCCAGCATGTGGACCATGCCCAGCGCGTAGCCGACCCCGCGCCGTACCGCGCCGGGCTCGCCCGCGCCCTCGGGGCCGCCGGGCAGCAGCCAGGCCGCCTCGGGGGTGTCCTTGGGGAGCGGCGGCAGCGGGTACTCCCGTACGGCGGTGAGGAGTTCGGCCACCGGGGCCGGGCAGGTCACGGTCTGTCCCGTGGGCAGGATGTCGCCGGTGGCGAGGACGTTACGGAGCCGGAGTTCGGCCGGGTCGACCCCGATCTTGGCGGCCAGCTTGTCCATCTGGCCCTCGTACGCGGCGCAGACCTGCATGGCGCCCTCGCCCCTGACGTGGCCGGAGGGCGGGTTGTTGGTGCGGACGGCCCAGCCCTCGATGAACGCGTGCGGGACGACGTACGGGCCGCAGGCGAAGGCGACGGCCGCCGCGAGGGACTCGGACGAGGCATCGGCGTAGGCGCCCGCGTCCAGCAGGATCTGCGCCTCGACCTTGACGAGCCGGCCCTCGGTGTCCGCGTGGTGGCGGTAGCGGAGCAGGGTGGGGTGGCGGTGGGCGTGGCCGAGGAAGGACTCCTCGCGGGTCGCGGCGAGTTTGACCGGGCAGCCGGTGCGCAGGGCGAGCAGGCCGAGCGGGATCTGGAAGCCCGGGTCCTCGCGGTCGCCGGTGGCGCCGGGGACGCCGGTGACGACGACCTTGACCATCTCGGGGGCGAGCCCGAAGCAGGCGGCGGCCAGGTCGCGGTCGGTGTGCGGGTCGGTGGAGGCGGTGTAGATCTCGACGCCGCCGTCGGGTCTCGGCACGGCGAGGCCGGCCTCGGCGCCGATGGGGGCCGGGTCCTGGCGGCCGATGCGGTAGAGCCCCTCGACGATGACCTCACCGGTGACCGTGGCGTCGCCGTAGCTGAGCGGGATGTGCCGGATCAGATTGCCGTCGGGGTGCAGCGGTTCGGCGGCGAACGCCTTCTCCGGGTCGGTGACCGGGTCGAGGACCTCGTACTCGACGGTGATCGCGGCGGCGGCCATCCGGGCGGTGTCGGGGTGGTCGGCGGCGACGGCGGCGATGGCCTCGCCGTGGTGGCGCACGACGTCGGCGGCGAAGACGGGACGGTCGACGACGCGCCGGCCGTAGGCGGTGTCGCCGGGGACGTCGTCATGGGTGATGACGGCCCGTACGCCGGGCATCTCGGCGGCGCCGGAGGTGTCGATGGCGACGATCCGGGCGTGCGGGTGCGGGGAGCGCAGGATGGCCGCCCACAGCAGCCCCTCGGCCCACAGGTCGGCGGCGTACGGGAAGGTGCCCTCGGTCTTCGCGCGCGCGTCGGCCGGGGGGAGGGACGCACCGAGGCCGTGCGCGGGCGGCTCCTGCTGGGGGCCGTCGAGCGCGGTGACCCCGGTGGCCACGTCGTTGCTCACGCCATGCCTCCGTCGGGCGAGTGCGGGTTCTGCGGGTTCTGGCTGTTCTGCGCGTTCTGGCTGTTCTGACCGTTCTGGGCGCCGGGTGACGCCTGGTGCGGCACGCGGGCCTCCTCGGAGGCAGCGGCGGCGGCCTCCGCGCTGGCTCTGCGTCCTGCGACGACCTCGTCCACCGCGTCGAGCACACCACGGTAGCCGGAGCAGCGGCAGAGGTTGCCGCAGAGCGCCTGGCGGGTCTCCAGCTCGCTGGGGGCGTGGTTGCCCTCCAGCAGGTCGTGGACGGTCATGGCCATGCCGGGGATGCAGAAACCGCACTGCACCGCGCCGCACTTGGCCAGCGCCCGCTGGACGTCGGAGGGTTCGCCGTCGGCGGCGAGGCCCTCGACCGTACGGACCTCGGAGCCGGCCGCGGTGGCGGCGGGGACGAGGCAGGACGCCACGAGCCGGCCGTCGACCTGCACGTTGCAGGCGCCGCACTCGCCCTGCGAGCAGCCGTCCTTGGCGCCCGCGAGGCCGAGGCGCTCGCGGAGCACGTACAGCAGCGACTCGCCGATCCACGCGTCGGTGACGGGGCGGTCCGCGCCGTTGACGCGCAGGACGTAGGAGCCGGAGGGGTGTTCGGCGCTGCCGTTGCTGCTGGTGAGCGGCTCGGGAGCGGCGGGTTCAGGAGCGGGAGCGAGCTCGGGGGCGGGGTCGGGTGTCTCGGACACGGCGGCGGGCAGAGCCGCACCCGCGTCCGCACCCGCGTCCGCTTCCGTAGCCGCGCTTCCCGGATCCGCCGAACCCGCGCCCGGGGCGCCCGCGTCGGGCGCGGCGGTGTCGCCGTCGGCCGCCCAGGGAGCGGCGGCGCCGCCCGGCAGTGTCGCGGGCGGGCTGCCGCCGGTCCACTGCGAGGCCAGCGCGGCGGTGCTGAACTCACCGGATTCCTCCGGCAGCTCGCCCCCCGCGACGGGAATGGTCCACTGGCCGGTCAGTTCGGCGCCGCCCTCGGCAGCGCCGCCCGTGCCGGATGCCTGGCCGGTATCAGGACCCATGCCAGGACCCATGCCAGGACCCGCGCCCGGACCCGGGCCGGCGTGCAGGTCCGCCTCGGCGGCGGTGGCGGAGAAGTTCCAGTGGCTCGTGCCCTGCGACTCGTAGCCGCCGGGACCGTAACCGCCGTGCCCGTAGCCGCCCGTGCCGCCGTCGCGCGCGGGCTCGGGCCACTGCGTGGCGCCGGCCCCCGCGACCGGCTGCGCGGCCCAGCCACCTGGCGCCGCCTGGTCGTTGGGCGCGGGCGGGCCGATGCTCGGCGGTACGTAACCGTGCCCGGGCGCGGCCAGCGGCGCGTCCTGGGAGTCCTCCGGGGGCAGCTGGACGAACGCGGTCGACTCACCGTCGTAGTCGCCGCCCTGCGGGACCGGCTGCCAGCCGCCCGGTGCCACGGGCGTCCCGGTGCCGGGGTTCTCATTGGTGGTCACGACAACGCCCTCCCCAGTGCCCGTCGGGCCAGCGCGGCGACCGTACGCCGCAGATGAAGTATGGCGGCCGACGGCGGGGGTGCCTCTCCCCCGCCCGGCGGCGGCTGGTCCGGGATGCACGCGGCGGCGACGTACTCGCCGAAGGCGGCGAGCGCCTCCTGCGCGAGCCCCCGCGCGCCGTCCCAGTCGATGAGCGAGGCGATCCAGCGTTCGGCCTCCAGCGGGCGCAGCGGCATCGGCGCGATCGCCCCGACCGCGCAGCGCACTCCGCGCCGCGCCGGATCGAGGACGACGGCGACGGACGCGGTGGCCCGGCCGGGGCCGGTGCGCCCGGTCGCCTTGAGGAAGACCTGGGGCGCGTGCAGCAGCGGTACGCGTACGAAGCCGATGAGTTCGGCGGGCGCCAGCATCTCGCGGCCGGCCAGCAGGTGCGACACGGGGATCTCGCGCCGCGCGCCGTCCGGGCCCGCGACCACCAGATCGGCTTCGAGCGCGGCGAGTACGGGCAGGGCGTCACCGGTCGGGGCGGCGCTGGCGATATTGCCGCCGAGGGTGCCCGCGTTACGGATCTGGGGCGGCCCGGCGGCGCGTGCGGACGCGGCGAGCGCGGGGATCAGTGCCGCGAAGTCCGGCCTGCCCATGCGCGCGTGGGTGAGACCGGCGCCGAGGAGCGCGTGGCCGTCCTGATAGTGCCAGCCGCGCAACTCGCTGATCCGGCCGAGGCCGACGAGTCCCGCGGGCCGCAGCTGGCCTTTGTTGACCGCCGCCATCAGATCGGTTCCCCCCGCGACGGGCACGGCGGCGGGCATCGCGGTGAGCGCCCCCACGGCCTCGTCGAGAGAGGTCGGCAACGTCACGAACTGCGCCGTTTGCGGTGCGTGCGTGGTCAACCCAGCTGCCCCTTTCCGGTGTCCCGGTGTCCCGCCTGTGTTGCCGTACCGTACGTGCTCACAGCCCGGACGTGGCAACTCTGGCACATCTTCCGGGCCCGTCGTCGCGAGGGTCCACGAAGGGTGCATCCGTCCCCGACCAGGGGGAAGGTCCGGTTTCGCACCTCTTCACCGTCAGATGCGAAATGCCACTCTTCAGCGGTCGTTGTACGACTTATCCGTACGGATCGGGCGAGCGGACGGACCGTCGGACGGCCCTCGGCGGTGCACCGGCGGACCGGTTCACGCCCGGTTCACAGCGGGTTCACACGATCGGGGTCGACGCGCCGGGGCAACGGGCCCCCGGACGGCCGATATTCGCCACAGCGGTTTTCCGCCGCAGCGCGACGACCGCCGCGCGACCGGACTCGTACGGAGAACGCGAACGGCCCCCGGAGCGCGCCGCACACGCGCGCCCCGGGGGCCGTTCGACGCCGAAGGCCGGTGGCTACTTCTTGCCGCCGTCCTTGCCGCCCTTGCCCTTGTCCTTGTCCCCACCGGGGCCCATGGACTCGTAGATCTCCTTGCACATGGGACAGACCGGGTACTTCTTGGGGTCGCGCCCCGGTACCCAGACCTTCCCGCACAACGCGACCACGGGAGTGCCCTCCAGGGCGCTCGCCATGATCTTGTCCTTCTGGACGTAGTGGGCGAAGCGCTCGTGGTCGCCGTCGCCACGCGACACCTGCGGTGTCGGCTCCACGAGGGTGCCCGTGCCTGCCCCGCGATCGGGCTCAAGAGTGCTCATGGGAGCCAAGGGTACCCACGCCGGGCCCGTCGTGGCGGCCCCGGGTCCATGCACTCCGCAGCCGCGCGCTCACGCATCGCGCCGACACGCCGGGGGCGGGGGCGGGGCAGGACGGCGCAATCAGGCCAATCCCCCTCCGGACGCGCCCGGGGACGGCCCGCGGAACAGCTGACGGGACAGCCGACGGGGACGGCGGCGGGTCAGTTGAGCGACGGATCGTCCGGGTAGGTGGCGACCATCGCCAGCTCGCTGCGCTGTCTGCGCAGCACGGCCCGCCACAGCCCCTCGGGCCGGGGCGAGGAGACGTCGCCGGGCTCCGAGTCGACGACGTACCAGGCGCCGTCGCGCAGTTCGTTCTCCAGCTGGCCGGGGCCCCAGCCCGCGTACCCGGCGAAGATACGGAGCGAGCCGAGCGCCCGCGCCAGCAGCTCGGGGGGCGCGTCGAGGTCGACGAGGCCGATCGCCCCGTACACCCTGCGCCAGCCCAACGGCCCCTCGCCGCCGGGGATGACGGCGAGGCCGAGCGCGGAGTCGAGGGCGACGGGGCCGCCCCGGAAGACCACCCCGGGCTCCCCCGCCAGCCCTCCCCAGGGCTCCAGGATGTCCCCGACGTCCACCGGGGTGGGCCGGTTGAGGACCACGCCGAGGGAGCCCTTCCCGTCGTGGTCGAGCAGGAGGACCACCGCGCGGTCGAAGTTCGGGTCGGACAGGGCCGGTGTCGCGACGAGCAGCCGCCCTGTGAGCGAGGACACCTCGGTCATGCGAGCCATGATCCCGCATCTTCGCCGCGCGCGGGGCGCGCCCGGCACGGTGGGCCGGATCGCGGCTCCTACCGGGCGGCGGAACGGCCGTGGAACGGCGGTGGAACAGCGACGGAACCGCCGCGGAAGACATGGCGCGCGAAGGGCGCGAACCGTACGGAGACCCGGGCGACCGCCCGTACGGAGCCGCACACGGTGACCCTGCGCGAGGGGTTGTCCACCGTACGTGCCGACCCTCCGCCGTTACATGTCCATCACGTGTCCTGCCCGCCCCGGCCCTTACGGGACAGGGGCCTTCGCCCCTTACCCTTTTCCTTGACCACCTGCCCGCCCACTCCGGAACGCGAGATTCATGACCGCCACAGACGATGTAATGCTTGTCCACGGTGGGACCCCGCTGGAGGGCGAGATCCGCGTCCGAGGCGCGAAGAACCTGGTGCCGAAGGCCATGGTCGCGGCGCTGCTCGGCAGCGGTCCGAGCCGGCTGCGCAATGTGCCCGACATCCGTGATGTCCGGGTCGTGCGGGGGCTGCTCCAGCTGCACGGGGTGACGGTGCGCCCCGGTGACGAGCCGGGTGAGCTGATCCTCGACCCGACGCACGTCGAGAGCGCGAACGTCGCGGACATCGACGCGCACGCGGGCTCGTCGCGTATCCCGATCCTCTTCTGCGGCCCGCTGCTGCACCGGCTCGGCCACGCGTTCATCCCGGGTCTGGGCGGCTGCGACATCGGCGGCAGGCCGATCGACTTCCACTTCGACGTGCTGCGGCAGTTCGGCGCGACGATCGAGAAGCGGGCGGACGGCCAGTACCTGGAGGCGCCGCAGCGGCTGCGCGGCACCAAGATCCGGCTGCCGTACCCGTCGGTCGGCTCGACGGAGCAGGTGCTGCTGACGGCCGTGCTGGCCGAGGGTGTCACCGAGCTGTCGAACGCCGCGGTGGAGCCGGAGATCGAGGATCTGATCTGCGTGCTCCAGAAGATGGGCGCGATGATCTCGATGGACACCGACCGGACGATCCGGATCACCGGGGTCGACCGGCTCGACGGCTATACGCACCGGGCGCTGCCGGACCGTCTGGAGGCCGCGTCGTGGGCCTCGGCGGCGCTGGCCACCGAGGGCAACATCTATGTGCGGGGCGCGCAGCAGCGCTCGATGATGACGTTCCTCAACACGTACCGCAAGGTCGGCGGGGCGTTCGAGATCGACGACGAGGGCATCCGCTTCTGGCATCCGGGCGGCTCGCTGAACGCGATCGCGCTGGAGACGGACGTGCACCCCGGCTTCCAGACGGACTGGCAGCAGCCGCTGGTGGTGGCGCTGACGCAGGCGTCGGGGCTGTCCATCGTGCACGAGACGGTGTACGAGTCGCGGCTCGGGTTCACCTCCGCGCTGAACCAGATGGGCGCGCACATCCAGTTGTACCGGGAGTGCCTGGGCGGTTCCGACTGCCGCTTCGGGCAGCGCAACTTCCTGCACTCGGCGGTCGTGTCGGGTCCGACCAGGCTCCAGGGCGCGGATCTGGTCATCCCGGACCTGCGCGGCGGTTTCTCGTATCTGATCGCGGCGCTGGCGGCGCAGGGCACCTCGCGGGTGCACGGCATCGACCTGATCAACCGCGGCTACGAGAACTTCCTGGACAAGCTGGTGGAGCTGGGCGCGAAGGTCGAGCTGCCGGGCGGCACGCTCGTCTGACACGGTGGACCCGGGAACCCGGGGAGCCGGACTGCCGCGGAGCCGCTGACCAGGGGCTCCGCGGCTCTGTACGGCCCGCTGACGGCCGAACACAGCAGGGGCGGCCATCCGGATCGGATGGCCGCCCCTGTGCGTCGTACTGGTGCCCTGTACAGGAGGTACAGGCACGGTTCGCCTATGGGTGTTACTTGCCCTTGGCGGCTTCCTTGAGCTTGGAGCCCGCGGAGACCTTCACGCTGTAGCCGGCCGGGATCTGGATGGGGTCGCCGGTCTGCGGGTTACGAGCGGTGCGAGCGGCACGGTGGGTGCGCTCGAAGGTCAGGAAGCCGGGGATGGTGACCTTCTCGTCGCCCTTGGCGACGATCTCGCCGACCGTCTCGGCGAGAGCGGCCAGCACAGCGTCGGCGTCCTTGCGGGTCACCTCGGCGCGGTCGGCCAGGGCGGCCACCAGCTCACTGCGGTTCATGTTGTTACTCCCGTGTTCTTCTTGCCTGTGAGGCGTGAGATCGAAGCCGATGCTGCCAGGGCCCTCGGACAGTCCCCGGACCCGGGTCTGCTGACAGACCCTCGCGCCCGAATACGCATCCTGCCCCCACCAGCGGCGGGAAAGCCAATCCGGCACCCTCCGGAGTCACACGAAAAGCGCCACTGCCTCGTCGTCGTGACGTTCCGTCGACTCTGTGGAGACTCCTTGGAGCCTTGGGGCCCTTGAACCCGCCGGAGGCCCTGAAAACCTCCCTGGAGCGGCGGTGCTCATGGTCCGCCACCCTAGAGGGGCCCGTGGGGCCCGGCGAATCGCGACGCGCCGGGCACCGGACGGACGTGAGATGTACCACCGGCGGACGCAGCGGTACGGGACCCCGCTCAGCCCTCGCCGTTCGCCTTCGCGGCCTCGCGCACCGCGCCCGCGACCGCGCCCGCGACCTTGTCGTTGAAGACCGACGGCACGATGTAGTTCGCGTTCAGCTCGTCCTCGCCGACGACGTTCGCGAGGGCGGAGGCTGCGGCCAGCATCATGTCCGTGTTGACCGTGCGGGACTGGGCGTCCAGCAGGCCGCGGAAGACACCGGGGAAGACCAGCACGTTGTTGATCTGGTTGGGGAAGTCGGAGCGGCCCGTGGCCACCACGGCGGCCGTCTCGCGGGCGATCGCCGGGTCCACCTCGGGGTCCGGGTTGGCCAGCGCGAAGACGATCGCGCCGTCGGCCATGGCGGCCACGTCGGCGCCGTCCAGCACGTTCGGGGCGGAGACCCCGATGAACACGTCGGCGTCGACCACGGCCTCCTTGAGGGTGCCGGTGACGCCCTCGGGGTTCGTGTTGTCGGCGATCCAGCGCAGCGGCGACTCGGGGGCCGCGTCGACGAGGTCGGCGCGGTCCGCGTGCACGACGCCGTGGATGTCGGCGACGACCGCGTGCTTGACGCCCGCCGCGATCAGGAGCTTCAGGATGGCCGTACCCGCGGCGCCCGCGCCGGACATGACGACCCGTACGTCCCCGATGCCCTTGCCGACCACGCGCAGCGCGTTCGTCAGCGCGGCGAGCACCACGATGGCGGTGCCGTGCTGGTCGTCGTGGAAGACCGGGATGTCGAGCGCCTCGCGCAGCCGTGCCTCGATCTCGAAGCAGCGGGGGGCGGAGATGTCCTCCAGGTTGATGCCGGCGAAGCCGGGCGCGATGGCCTTGACGATCGCGACGATCTCGTCGGAGTCCTGGGTGTCCAGGCAGATCGGCCAGGCGTCGATGCCGGCGAAGCGCTTGAAGAGGGCCGCCTTGCCCTCCATGACCGGCAGCGCGGCCATCGGGCCGATGTTGCCGAGGCCCAGCACGGCGGAGCCGTCGGTGACGACCGCGACCGAGTTGCGCTTGATGGTCAGCCGGCGGGCGTCCTCGGGGTTCTCCGCGATCGCCATGCAGACACGCGCCACACCGGGCGTGTAGATCATGGAGAGGTCGTCACGGTTGCGGATGGGGTGCTTCGACTGCATCTCGATCTTGCCGCCGAGGTGCATCAGGAACGTACGGTCGGAGACCTTGCCGAGGGTCACCCCCTCGATACCGCGGAGCTCTTCCACGATCTCTTCCGCGTGGCCGGTGGAGCTGGCGGCGATGGTGACATCGATCCGCAGCTTCTCGTGGCCGGAGGCGGTCACGTCCAGACCGGTCACCGAGCCGCCGGAGGATTCCACGGCCGTGGTCAGCTGCGAGACCGCGGTACCGCTCGCGGGCACCTCCAGCCTGACCGTCATCGAGTACGAGACGCTGGGCGCCGTTGCCATGACCGTGTTCCTCTTCTTTCCTCAGCCTCATTGCTGCCCCGTCCGGCCCCTGGAACCGGAGAGACCTTCAGATGGTCGCACCTACTGGCCGGTAACAGGTAAAGACCTTTATCTACGGAACCCGTCTTCCAGAATGCGAGACGGACGCACACGGAAGCGGGCCGGCGGGGAAACAGCGGCGGGCCCCCACCAGAACTGGTGAGGGCCCGCTTCCGCACTGAGGCCGAAGGTGGCACCGGCCCGCCATGCTCGCCTCGCGGCAAGTGGTCGCTCGAAGCGACTAAGGTTGGGCCCGGGGGCTTGGATCGAACCGGTGCCACCCCCAGGCTAACAAACCACCCGCGCCAAGTGATTCCCTCCCGCGCGAGTTGACCCGCGGTCAACCCGGCGGGTCAACCAATGGGTCAACCGATGGGTCAACCGGCGGATGACCGGCACACCGGCCGGCACACCCGCCGGCGCACCGGCCGGCGCTCACTCCCGCAGCAGGTCGGGCACCCCGTCCGCGTCCGGCTCGTCACGGGCCGCCGAGACCACGGTGAGCTGCTGGGTCGCCCTGGTCAGCGCCACGTAGAGAACCCGCAGACCGGCCGGGGACTCGTCCGCGATGTCCGCCGGGGAGACCACGACGGTCGCGTCGTACTCCAGCCCCTTGGCCTCCAGACTGCCCAGCGCCACCACCCGGTCACCGAGCCCCGCCAGCCAGCGCGCCGCCTGCTCCCGCCGGTGCATGGCCACGACGACGCCCACGGTGCCGTCCACCTGCTCCAGCAGCCGCCGCGCCTCGTCCCGTACGGTCGCGGCCAGATCGCCGTCGCCCACGGCGGCGAAGCGCGGCCGTACGCCGGTGGAGCGCACCGCCCGCGGGGACTCCATGCCGGGCATGGCCAGATGGAGGACCTTGGCGGCCAGCTCGGCGATCTCGGCCGGGTTGCGGTAGTTCACCGTCAGGGTGAAGCGGCGGCGCGGGCGCGTGCCGAGCGCCTCGTCGCGGGCCTCGGCCGCCTCGTCCGGATCGGACCAGGACGACTGCGCGGCGTCCCCGACGACCGTCCAGGTGGCCTGCCTGCCGCGGCGGCCCACCATGCGCCACTGCATGGGCGTCAGGTCCTGCGCCTCGTCGACGATGACGTGCGCGTACTCCGTACGCTCCGCCGCCAGCCGCTCGGCCCGCTCGCGCTGGGTCTCCTCGCGCCTCGGCATCAGCTCCTCCAGCCCGGTGAGCTGGTCCAGCGGGTCCATCTCGCGCCGCTTGCGCGGGCGCGGGGGCGCGCCGAGGAGCATCTCCAGCTCGTCCAGGAGCGCCACGTCGTGCACGGAGAGCGCCCCCTTGCCGTCGGGGCCCAGCCGGGCGAGCGAGCGGGCCAGCCGGCGGCTCTCGCCCTGGTTGAGGATCCGGCGCGACCAGCGGCCCAGGCGCCGTTCGTCGCCCATCGCGGCGAGCACGGAGCGCGGAGTCAGCTCGGGCCACCAGGCGTCGAGGAAGCCCGTGAAGTCGTCCTCGGTGGTGATGTCCTCGTCGAACGACGAGCGCAGCTCCGCCGCCAGTTCGGGGTCGGTGTGGCGGCCGGCGGAGCCCGACTTGGTCCACAGCGCGTCGAGCAGCAGCCGGCGGGCGCGCGGCCTGAGCAGGTTGACGGGCGCGGTGCCGCTGAGCACGGTCTGCCGGATGCGGTGCAGCTCGGACTCCGCCAGCTCCAGCCGGCGGCCGAAGGCGACGACCCGGAGCCGGTCGGTCCGTACGGCACGGACCTGCTCGTCGTCGGGGCCCTCGGAGCCGTCGGGGCCGTCCGGGTCCTCGCCGAAGGCGAGCTGGGCGCCGCCCCGGTCCGACTGCCGGCGCCGCCCGCCACCACCCGCGGAAGCGCCTCCCGATGCCCCCTCCAGCGCGCCCCTGGCCGCGTGGCGCAGCACCCGTGTCATCCGCGCGGAGCCCTTGACGCGGGCCACGGCGGGTTCGTCGTACGCGGTGGCCTCCGCGCCGTCCACCAGGGACCCGACCGCGCGGATGGCGACCTGCCCCTCCTCGCCGAGCGAGGGCAGCACGCCCTCGGTGTACGCCACGAGCAGCGGCGTCGGCGAGACGATCAGGATGCCGCCCGCGTACCGCCGCCGGTCCTGGTAGAGCAGGTACGCGGCGCGGTGCAGCGCGACGGCGGTCTTGCCGGTGCCAGGACCGCCCGCGACCTCGGTGACGGACGCGGCGGGGGCCCGGATCACCAGGTCCTGCTCGGCCTGGATGGACGAGACGATGTCGCGCATGGTGTGGCTGCGGGCCTGGCCGAGCGCGGCCATCAGCGCGCCGTCGCCGATGACGGCGAGCGGGTCGCCGTCCAGCGTGGCGGTGAGCTCGGGCCGCATCAGGTCGTCCTCGACGCCGAGGACCTGGCGGCCCTTGGAGCGGATGACCCGGCGCCGTACCACCCGGCCGGGATCGACCGGTGTGGCGCGGTAGAACGGCGCGGCGGCGGGCGCGCGCCAGTCGATGACCAGCGGCGCGTAGTCGGAGTCCAGGACGCCGATCCGGCCGATGTGGAGCGTCTCGGCGATCTCGGCGCTGCGGCCGTCGCGGATGGCGTCGTCGGCCGGTTCGACCGAGGTGAACGCGCCGTCCGGGCCCTTCTCGCCGTCCTTGCCGCGCAGGAGATCGACGCGGCCGAAGAGGAAGTCCTCGAACTCGTTGTTGAGCCGGTTGAGGTGGATCCCGGCCCGGAAGACCTGCGCGTCACGCTCCGCAAGGGCTCCCGGGGTCCCGACCTGCCCCCTTTTGGCGGCGTCGTTCATGAGGAACTCCGCCTCGTGGATCTTCTCCTCGAGGCGGCGGTACACCTGGTCCAGATGGTGCTGTTCGACGCCGATCTCGCGGTCGCGAACGGAGTCGTGCCCCGTGTCGCGTGCGGGATCGACGGCGGGTCCAGCTGATTGAACAGCGGCATCCTGCGCGGCCACCGAGGCCCCCTTCATGACGTGCGTTGGGCAGCCGTCAACCGTACGCGAAGGGGGCCGTTATGTCAGGCAGGGATCTCCACGAGCTTGTCGCCGTCGAGCGTCACGACCTCGAAGTGGTCGATGTCGTTCTTCGGGATCGACGTACCGCCCTGCACGTAGAGCGGCTTCTTGCCGGCCGCGTTGGGGCTGTCCGGGATGCCGTAACCCCACTCGGGCACGGCCCAGGTGGTGACGGTCTCCTTGGCACCGGTGCTGGAGACGACGATGAGGCTGCACTTCAGCGGCCCCTTGACGTTCTTCAGCTCCAGCATGGCCTCGGTGCCCCACAGCTTCTCCGCCATGCTGACGGAGGCGCTGACCTTGGTGGTGGGATCGGTGGCGCTGAGTTTGCCCGACGCCGACTGGAAGTCCGCGGCGGGGTCCCTGGGCGGCTGGGCCTGGTTGCTCGTGCCGCCGGAGTCTCCGGAGGTGGCGACGATCGCCCCCACCGGTCCGGCGATGATCAGCGCAGCCGCGGCGGCGACCAGATACAGTCCGCGCCGCTTCCGCTTCGCCCGTTTGACGGCGACCTCGTCGACCAGCCGGTCGAGCAGCTGGGGAGTCGGTTGTACGGAGACGGACGGTGTCGGAATCTCCGCGAGCGACATGACCCCGGGCGATATCGGGGTGACGGACGCTCCGCTGAACGAACTGGACAGGTTGGGCGAGCCGAGCGAGGAGGGCGCGTCCCCGAGCATGGCCAACATAGGTTCCATCCCGGAGAACTCCTCCAGATGGACGGCGCAGATCCGGCATCCGGCCAGATGCGCCTCGAAGGCTGTCGCCTCGGCATCGTCCAAGATTCCGAGGACATATGCTCCGACGGCTTCATGCACAGTACTTTCGTCGCCCAGTCCGTACTGCTCGTGCGTGGTCATGCCGAGACCCCCCTCTCCTCCAATGCGAGCTTCATCGAGCGCAGTGCGTAGAACACACGGGAACGCACGGTCCCGCTGGGTATGCCGAGCGTCTCGGCAGCCTCATTGACGGTACGTCCCTTGAAGTACGTCTCCACGAGTACTTCCCGGTGAGCGGGGGTCAAATCCTCCAGCGCATCCGAGAGCGTCATCAGCCACAACGCCTTGTCGATCTCGTCCTCCGCGGGCATGACCTCCAGCGGTGACGGATCGACTTCCTGCGGCCGGGCCTGCCGGCTGCGGTGTCCGTCGATGACGATGCGCCGAGCGACCGTCACCAGCCAAGGTCGGACAGATCCGGTCGCCCTATTGAGCTGGCCGGCGTTCTTCCAGGCACGGATAAGCGTTTCCTGTACGACATCCTCGGCCCGCTGGCGGTCGCCCGCGACAAGACGCATGACGTAGGCAAGGAGCGGTCCGGCATGTTCCCGGTAGAGCGCTCGCATCAACTCCTCGTCGGGAGCGGGAGCAGGAGTATTGGTGCGCGGTGTCGCGCTCCGGTGTCGGGCCCGGTGAGGGCGGTCATCGGCCACGGCCGCATCCTTGCGCACCTAAACCTCCCGGTCGAGACCTTCTTGGCTGCTTCTCCCTCATCAATACGGAGCCCGGGGCCGCCGCACTCAACACCGCCGAAGAAAGTTTCAAGATCTTTTGAGCCATCCGGCAGGCGTCCTGGGCGGGTTCGCGCCGATCCGGGACCCACGAAGGTTTCGTGCAGGACACGTGGAGGATCTGTCAGGGACCCGTACAGGAAGCACGCAGAGTTGGCTGAAAATCGTCCAAGAACCTTATGTAATTCCCACACAGGACACGACTTCAGCCACGACAACCGACCACCAACCAGCCACGGTCCGGCGCGGTGATGCCGCGGGGATGCGCATACGGAAAGATCGCCGGGGCCGCTCCGCCCCCGCCCCCGCCCGCACGCCCGCGACCGCCGCCCACCCCGCCGACGCACCGCCTGACGGAGCACCGGACCCCGTCCCCAAGCCCCCACGCCCCGGCCTTACTTCTCCCGCGCCCCCACCCGGCCCCGGCCCCCCGCCCCAGCGGCGCCCCTGGCCACAGCCGTCACCGGCGCCCCCGCCCGGACGGCAACAGCGCCATCGGAGCGCGCCTCCCGGACAGCGGGCGCCACCGGAGCGCCCGGCCCCGCCCGCACACCCCATACGCACCCCCGCACACCCCGCCGAGACGCCTCACGCGCCCGGCGCAGACCAACTTCCGTGCGCCGGAGCGAAGTTCGGCGACCGCCCATACCCAGCGCACGCCGATTCACGCCCGTCACCTCCGCGCATGGGGACGCACCGACAGCTATCAGCCACCCCAGGACCTCGGCCGGGGCCGCGGGGGTCACCCGAACCGGGTCTAAGCGGCTGTGTTCGGCGGGCCGTTGTGCAGGATGCGCTGGAAAAGCCGGTGATCACGCCACTCGCCGTCGATGTGGAGATAGCGCGGCGCCGTACCGATCAGCTCGAACCCGCACTTGCTCAGCACGCGCTGCGACGCCGCGTTGGCGAGGACCGTGCCCGCCTCGATGCGGTGCAGCCCCAGATCCTCGCGGGCCGACCGGCAGACCTCCTGGATGACACGGGTCGCCAGGCCGCGGCCGGTGTACGCGGCATCGACCCAGTAGCCGAGACTGGCGCTGCGGAACGGCCCGAGCGCGATGTTGGAGAGGGTGGCCTGCCCGACGATGCGCGGTCCGTCGGTGAGGTGCCAGCGCTGTACGGACGGATCCGCGAGGCGGTGTGCCTGGGCGCGCGCGGTGAAGAAGTCGGCGGGGCGGTCCGGCTCCCAGGGCCGCATGTGGTCGCGGTTGCGGACGAGCGCCTCGACGACCAGTTCGGCGTCGTCGGCGGTGGCGGGCCTGAGGCGGATCGTGGAGTCGTGGGCCATCCCCGTACCGTACGTACCGCACCGACGGCACGGGCAACAGGCACCCCGGAAGGCCCACGAGTCACGCGAGCCCCGGCCTTCCCGGGCGCCCGGGAAGCTCCCCGTACTCCCTCAGACGTCCGCGTACTTGGAGTCCGCCGCCGGATCCAGCGCCAGCCGGTAGCCGCGCTTGACCACCGTGTGGATCAGCTTCGGCGCGCCCAGCGCCGTCCTGAGCCGGGCCATCGCCGTCTCGACCGCGTGTTCGTCGCGCCCCGCGCCGGGCAGCACGCGCAGCAGCTCCGCGCGCGAGACCACCCACCCGGGCCGCCGCGTGAGCGCGCGCAGCAGCGCCATCCCGGCGGGCGGCACCGGCCGCAGATCGCCGTCCACCAGCACCGCGTGGCCCCGGATCTCGACGCGGTGGCCGGCGACCGGCAGCGTACGGGCCCGGCCAGGCAGCTCCGCGCAGAGCACCTGCACCAGCGGCCCGAGCCGGAACCGCTCCGGCTGTACGGTGTCGATGCCGCGCGCCTGGAGCGGCAGCGCGGTGACCGGGCCGACGCACGCCGCCAGCACGTCGTGGTGCAGGGCGGCGAGCAGATCGGACAGCTGCCCGCGCTCGTCGGCGCGGGAGAGCAGCGAGGCGGCGGCGGGCGCGCTGGTGAAGGTGACGGCGTCGACGGCGCGCGCGACGGTCGCGTCGATCAGCCGGTCGACCGGCGCGAGGTCCTCCGGCGGCATCCAGCGGTAGACGGGGACGACGACGACATCGGCGCCCCCGGCCCGGAGCGCCTCCACGAACCCGGGCAGCGGTTCGCCGTGCAGTTGCAGCGCGATCCGGCGGCCCTCGACACCCTCCCCGAGCAGGCGTTCCAGCACCTCGGCCATGGATTCGGAGCTGGGTGACCACTCCTCGGTGAGCCCGGCGGCGCGGATGGCGCCCTTCACCTTGGGCCCGCGCGCGAGCAGTTCGACATCGCGCAGACAGGCGAGGAGGTCCTCGCCGTGCCCCCAGCCGTCGGCGGCCTCCACCCAGCCGCGGAAGCCGATCGCCGTGGTCGCGACGACGATGTCGGGGACGTGCGCGATCAGCTCCTTGGTCGCGGAGAGCAGCTCCGCGTCGTCGGCGAGCTGCACGATCCGCAGGGCGGGCGCGTGGACGACGGTGCCGCCGCGCCGCTTGAGCAGCGTGCCGAGCTCGTCGGCGCGCCTGGCCGCGGTGACTCCGATGGTGAACCCCGCGAGCGGACCGTGGCGCTGACCGTCCATACCTCTCCCCACTGACAGACACTGCCGACCGAACGGCTCTGCCGGTGCACCGAGCCTGCCAAGGATGCGTGACGGGCCCGGTACACCGGAATTTCCCCCACGTTACGTCGGGCGCGCTCACACCTCCGAGTAGCTGAGCCGGGGCCCGCCGCTCTCGGCCACGACGGCCTCCTCGGACGCGGCGGCCGGCGCGCGAAGGTATACCGCCCAGGTGAGCCCGAAGCACGCGACGTAGAAGAGCAGGAAGACGACGAACGCGGATGTTCCGGTGCCGGCCGTCAGGAAGGACTGCCGGAAGGCGAGGTTGATGCCGAGCCCGCCGAGCGCGCCGACGGCCCCTATGAGCCCCATCGAGGCGCCGGAGAGCCGCCGCCCGTAGGCGTCCGCGGCGGCGCCGGTCATGCCCTTCTCGACGGCGCGGGCCCGGAATATGCCGGGGATCATCTTGTACGTGGAGCCATTGCCGAGCCCGGTGAGCAGGAACAGCGCGACGAATCCGACGAGGAAGACGGTCAGCGACTCGATGACCGACGCGAAGACCACGACGCCGGTCGCGACCGCCATGGCCGCGAAGTTCCAGAGGGTGATGCGGGCGCCGCCGTACTGGTCGGCCAGCCTGCCGCCGATCGGCCGGATCAGCGAGCCGAGCAGCGGCCCGATGAAGGTCAGCGACGCGGCCTGGAGCGGGGTGCGGCCGAACTGGGTCTGGAGGACAAGACCGAAGGCGAAGCTGTAGCCGATGAACGACCCGAACGTCCCTATATACAGAAGGGACATGATCCAGGTGTGCCGGTCGCGCACGGCCTCCCCGGCGGCGCCCGCGTCGTTCCGTACCGGCGCGAGGTTGTCCATGTACAGCGCCGCGCACACGGCGGCGGCGACGATCAGCGGGATGTACACGCCGAGCACGATGCGCGGGTGTGTGGCCCCGGCGGTCCCGATGACCAGCAGCCCGATCAGCTGCACGACGGGCACGCCGATGTTGCCGCCGCCCGCGTTGAGCCCGAGCGCCCAGCCTTTCTTCCGGAGCGGGAAGAAGGAGTTGATGTTGGTCATCGACGAGGCGAAGTTCCCGCCGCCGACGCCGGTGAGGGCCGCGACGGCCAGGAAGGTGCCGTACGAGGTGCCCGGCTCCATGACGAGGTACGCGGCGCCGGTCGGCAGGAGCAGCATCAGCGCCGAGAAGACGGTCCAGTTGCGTCCGCCGAAGCGCGCGACGGCGAAGGTGTACGGGACGCGCACGATCGCGCCGACCAGGGTGGCGGTGGCGATCAGGAAGAACTTGCCGGCCGGGTCGACCCCGTACTCGGGCCCCATGAACAGGACCATGACCGACCAGAGGGTCCAGATCGAGAACCCGATGTGCTCGGAGAGTACGGAGAAGACCAGGTTGCGCCGGGCGACGCGCTCGCCGGTCTCCCGCCAGAAGGTCTCGTCCTCGGGATCCCACTGCTCGATCCAGCGGCCCCAACGGCCCTCTTTGCGCGGTGCGGTGGTGGTGGTCGGGGCAGTCATCGCGCGCCTCCCGGACGGGATCGAATGGTGAGCCCCGACCGTAGACACACCGCGTTTCGGCCCGGTGCCGCCGGGTGACCGGTGCGAAACCTTGGTCTCACCCGGCGGCGCGGACCGCTGTGAGCGCTCGCGGACCGCTGCGAGCGCTGTCAGAGGCCGAGGACGGCGGCGAGCCGCCGCCATTCGTCCGCCGGCAGTCCGGTGGGGGTTCCGCCCCGGACGATCTGGAGGGCGACATGGTCGGCGCCGGCCGCGAGGAACGCGTCGATACGGTCGCGTACGCGCGCGTCGTCGCCCCAGGCGTAGACGGCGTCGACCAGCCGGTCGCTGCCACCGCCGGCGATGTCGTCCTCGGTGAAGCCGATGCGCAGGAAGTTGTTGGTGTAGTTGGGGAGTTCGAGATACCGGGCGAAGTGCTCACGGGCTGCACTCCGCGCGAGGCCGGGATCGGTCTCCAGTACGACCTTCAGATCGGGCGCGAGCAGCGGCGCCTCCCCCAGGATCCCGCGGGCCTCTGCGGTGTGCTCCGGCGTGACGAGGTACGGGTGCGCGCCCCCGGCGCGGTCCCGGGAGAGCCGGAGCATCTTCGGCCCGAGCGCCGCGAGCACCACCCGCGAGGCGGGCACCCCGGCCGCGTCAAGACCGTCGAGATACTCCACCATCGCGGAGTAGGGCCGCTCGTACTGTGCGGCGAGCTTGGCGTGACTGGCGCCGATCCCCAGCAGGAACCGCCCGGGGTGCGCGGCCTCCAGCTCCAGGAACCGGGCGCCCGCCTCGGCGGGCGTGTGCTGCCAGATGCTGAGGATGCCGGTGGCGACGGTGATCCCGGTGGCGCCCTCGACCAACGGCGCCGCGTCCTCGACCCCGGGACTCCCCCCGAACCAGACGGCCCCGTACCCCAGCGCCTCCAGCCGGGCGGCGGCCTCACCCCGCTCCCCGGGGCTCACGGTGTGCAGCTCCGCACTCCAGATTCCGTAACGACCCACAGCGTCCCGCAGAGCGGCCATCGGTTTCTCCCACCTGTCCCAGAGGAATGTGCCGGGCAACGATCCCCCACAACCCCCCGCGTACAGGCCCTATTCCGTCCGCTCGGCGCGGCCCCCGCGGGGACAGGAGCCGGAACATCGGATGTTTAGTATGATGCTCTCGTGACTCAGTGGGGGCGACCGAGATACCCCGATGCCGTCGAAACCCGAAGGGTGTGACCGCTTTGGTACAGCGCCAGATACCCAGACCCGCGGAGATCCTTGAGCTCGCCAAGTTCAAGAAGCCCCAGCTCAACGGAGGCAGGCGGCGGCTGGACAGGGCCCTGACGATTGACGATCTGCGGACGGTCGCCAAGCGGCGCACCCCGCGTGCCGTCTTCGACTACACCGACGGGGCCGCCGAGGGCGAGCTGTCACTGGCCCGGGCCCGCCAGGCGTTCGAGGACGTGGAGTTCCACCCGTCGATCCTCCGCAGCGTGCCCGAGGTGGACACCTCCACCACGGTCTTCGGCGGGCCCTCCGCGCTGCCGTTCGGCATCGCGCCGACCGGCTTCACCCGGCTCATGCACACCGAGGGCGAGAGCGCGGGCGCGGGCGCGGCGGCTGCGGCCGGAATCCCCTTCACCCTCTCCACGCTCGGCACCGCCTCGATCGAAACGGTGAAAGCCGCGAACCCCGAGGGACGCAACTGGTTCCAGCTGTACGTCATGCGTGACCGCGAGATCTCCTACGGCCTCGCGCGCCGGGCCGCGGAAGCCGGCTTCGACACGCTCTTCTTCACGGTGGACACACCGGTGGCGGGCGCGCGGCTGCGCGACAAGCGCAACGGCTTCTCGATCCCGCCCCAGCTGACCCCGGCCACCGTGCTGAACACGCTGTCCCGGCCCGGCTGGTGGTGGGACTTCATCACCACGCCCAAGCTGGAGTTCGCCTCGCTGACCTCGACGGGCGGAACCGTGGGCGAGCTGCTGGACTCGGCGATGGACCCGTCCATCAGCTACGAGGACCTGGAGATCATCCGGGGCATCTGGCCCGGCCGGCTGGTCGTCAAGGGAGTCCAGAACGTCGAGGACGCCAAGAAGCTCGCCGGCCTGGGGGTGGACGGCATCGTGCTCTCCAACCACGGCGGCCGGCAGCTCGATCGCGCACCCGTGCCGTTCCACCTGCTGCCGAAGGTCGTCGGGGAAGTCGGCTCGGACATGGAGATCGCGATCGACACCGGCATCATGCACGGGGCGGACATCGTCGCCGCCGTCGCCCTGGGGGCGCGCTTCACGCTCGTCGGGCGCGCGTATCTCTACGGCCTCATGGCCGGCGGGCGCGAGGGCGTCGACCGGGCCGTACACATCCTCTCGGACCAGATCGTCCGTACGATGAAACTGCTTCAGGTCTCCTGCCTGGAAGAACTCACCCCCCGCCATGTGACGCAGCTGACCAGGACGACGCCCCTGTTCCGGTAGGGCGCGCGAGGACCGCGCCCGACCGATCCAAACATCCGACCATTTCGTCTACAGTGGTCGGCATGGCGGTCACTGATGAGGCAATCCTCAAGATCAAGGCAATGATCGTTTCGGGCGAGCTCTCCCCCGGAACCCGGCTCCCACCCGAGAAGGAGCTCAGCGAGTCGCTCGGTCTCTCGCGCAACTCCCTGCGAGAGGCCGTGAAGGCGCTGGAGGTGATCCGCGTCCTGGACGTGCGGCGCGGCGACGGCACCTACGTCACCAGTCTCGAACCGAGGCTCCTGCTGGAGGCCCTGTCGTTCGTCGTCGACCTCCACCAGGACGATTCGGTCCTGGAGGTCTTCGCCGTACGGCGGATGCTCGAACCCCAGGCGGCGGCGCTCGCGTGCCGCTCGATCACGGACGCCCAGCTGGCCGAGATCGAGAAGCAGGTGGCGGACATCGGCGCGGACGCCGACGTCGAGGCTCTCGTGGCGCACGACATCGCGTTTCACCACCTCATCGCCGAGGCGACCGGCAACGCCTACCTCACGAGCCTGCTCGACTCCCTGTCGAGCCACACCGTCCGCGCCCGTGTCTGGCGCGGAATCACCGAGGGCGGCTCGGTCGCCCGCACGATCGACGAACACTCCGCCATCCTGGAAGCCGTGCGCCGGCGCAACGCGGAACTCGCCCAGGCACTGATGATCGCCCATGTCTCCGGAGTGGAGCACTGGCTCAGGAAGGCCCGCTGATGCGCGTCACACTGCACTCCGAGATCCGCGAGAACGCCGTCGACTCCTACCGGGAGCACCACGCCAGGATCCCCGACGACCTGGTCGCCGCGTTCGGCCGGCTGGGCATCCACGAGTGGACCATCTGGCGTTCGGGGCGGCGGCTGTTCCATCTCGTCGACTGTGACGACTGGGACGCCGTCATGGCGGCCCTGCCCCACGAGCCCGCCGATCAGGCGTGGCAGCGCGACATCGGGCGGTTCGTCGAACTGTTCCGTGACGCCGACGGCCAGGAGGGCACAGCGCCGCTCGAACTGGTCTGGGACCTCGCGGCACAGCGGGACGGTGGACGGTGACGGGCTCCGGCGCTGAGCTGATCGACGCCCACGTACACGTCTGGGACCCGGACCGGGTGCGGTACGACTGGCTCGCGGGCACGGCGCTGGACCGGCCGCGGCTGCCGGCCGACATCGACGACGCCGACGGTACGGTGTCGCGCTGGGTGTTCGTCGAGGCCGACGCCGCTCCCGCCGCCGCGCTCGACGAGGCGCGGTGGGTCGCCGGGCTGGACTGGCCGGGGCTGGCGGCGATGGTGGTCGCGGCCGATCTGGAGGCGCCAGACGCCGGCGAACGGATCGGCCGGGCGGCCGAGGAGCTGCCGCTGGTACGGGGAATCCGCCACCTGCTCCAGGGCCTGCCCCCGGAACGGCTCGCGGCGCCCGCGCTGGCCGGCGGGCTCGCCGAGGTCGGCCGCGCGGGTCTCGTCTTCGACGCCTGCGTGCGCTGGACCCAGCTCGACGCGCTCGACCGCCTGCTGGGCGACGCCTTCGACGGGACTGTCGTCCTCGACCACCTGGGCAAACCGCCGGTGGCGGCGGGGCTCCGCTCCGACGCCGGACAGGCATGGCTGACGGCGCTGCGGCGCCTCGCCCGGCACGAACGGCTGACGGTGAAGCTCTCCGGGCTCCCCGCCGAGGCGCCCGACGCGGCCACCCTGCGCGGGAACGGCCCGGATCTGCTCCGCGCGGCCCTCGACGTGTTCGGCGCGGAGCGCTGCATGGTCGCGGGCGACTGGCCGGTGAGCACCGGGGCGGACGGCAGGACGACCGCGCGTGAGTGGTTCGCTCTGGTGCGCGATGTCGTCGGCGCGCACGACTGGCCGCGGGTCGCGGCGGGCACGGCCCGCGCGGTCTACGGAATCCGCGACTGAGCGGCCCGCCACGTAGAACCGGCTCGGACACCGCGACCCGCGGTGTCCGAGCCGGCCGTGCTCCCGCCCATACCGGAACCCGGCTCACCGGGCCCGGCTCAGGGGATCAGCCGCTCCTCGCGCAGTGTCTCCCACAGCTCGTCGGGGACGACCGTCCCCATGTGCGCGATGTTGGCGCGCAGCGAGCTGGTGCGTGCCGTGCCGACGACCACCTGGTCGACCGCCGGGTGACGCAGCGGGTACTGGAGCGCGGCGGTGGGCAGCGCGACACCGAAGCGGGCGCAGACCTCCCGCAGCCGCTCCGTGCGCTCGGCCAGCTCGGGCGGCACGGCACCGTAGTTGTAGTGCGCCGCCGCGGGGGTGGCCGAGGCGAGCAGCCCCGAGTTGAACACCGCGACCGCGAGCACCCGTACCCCTCGCTCCTGGCAGAGGGGAAGCAGTTCCTCGGCGGCGGGCTGTTCGAGCAGGGTGTAGCGCCCGGCGATCATGACGACATCGATGTCGCCCTCGGTGACCGCCCGGACGGCCGCCTCCACGCTGTTGACGCCGACGCCGATCTCGTCGACCAGGCCGTCCTCCCGCAGCCGCGCGAGCGCGGGCAGCCCCAGCCGCAGCCCCTCGTCGAGGCCGTAGACATCGGGGTCGTGGAGGAACAGCGTGTCGACGTGGTCGAGGCCGAGCCGTTCCAGCGAGGCGTCCAGGCTGCGCCGGACACCGTCGAGGCTGGGGTCCCAGCGCCGGACGTGGTCGTCGGGCACGACGAACCCGTTCGCCTCGTCGGTGCCGTAGCGGCGGCCGGTGTTGGGCACGATCAGCCGGCCGGCCTTCGTCGACAGGCGGTACGTGTCACGCGGCTGCTCCCGCAGGAACGCGCCGAGCCGGCGCTCGCTGAGCCCCAGTCCGTAGTGGGGCGCGGTGTCGAAGCTGCGGATGCCGCCCGCCCAGGCTTCCGCCAGCACCGCGTGGGCGTCGTCGTCGGACACCTCGCGGTACAGGTTGCCGATGGAGGCGGCCCCGAATCCCAGGCGCTCGGTCATACGGCGATTCCCGTCTCTGCGATTCCCGTCTCGATGGTCCAGCGGTGCGCTTCGACCGAAGCGGCGTGCATCTCGGTTCCGGCGCCCGGGGCGGTGGGGGCTATGTACCGGCCGCCGCGGACCACCGTCGGGGTCACGAAGTGCTCGTGCAGGTGGTCGACGAACTCGATCATGCGGTCCTCGGTCGTGCCGGAGACCGCGACGAAGTCGAACATCGACAGATGCTGTACGGCCTCGCACAGGCCCACACCCCCCGCGTGGGGGCAGACGCGCGTACCGAACTTCGCGGCCATCAGCAGATGGGCGATGTTCTCGTTGACACCGCCGACCCGGGCCGCGTCGATCTGGAGCACCTCCAGCGCCCCGGCCTGAAGGAACTGCTTGACCATGATGCGGTTGTGCACGTGCTCGCCGGTGGCCACCGGCACAGGTGCGATCCCGCGGGCGATGGCGGCGTGCCCCAGGATGTCGTCGGGGCTGGTCGGCTCCTCCACCCAGGCCACGTCGAAGGGTGCGAGCGCGCGTACCCACTCGATCGCGTCGGCCACGCCCCAGCGCTGGTTCGCGTCGATGGCGATGGGGTATCCGTCGCCGCAGATCTCCCTGGCGATGCGCATGCGCCGGATGTCGTCGTCGAGGTCGGCGCCGACCTTCAGCTTGATCTGCGGGAAACCGGCGTCGAGGGCCTCGCGGCACAGCCGGGCGAGTTTCTCGTCGGAGTAGCCGAGCCAGCCGGGGCTCGTCGTGTACGCCGGGTAACCCTCCGCCAGCAGGATCCGCTCGCGTTCGGCCCGTCCCGCCTCGGCGCGGCGCAGGATGCCGATCGCCTCGTCGCGGGTCAGGGCGTCGGTGAGATAGCGGTAGTCGACGAGGTCGGCGATCTGTTCGGGGGTCATCCGGGCCAGCAGCTGCCAGAGCGGCAGACCGGCCCGCTTGGCCTTCAGGTCCCACAGGGCGTTGAGGACCGCGCCGATGGCCATGTGCATGATGCCCTTTTCGGGCCCGAGCCAGCGCAGCTGGGAGTCGTACGCGAGGATCCGCCACGCCTCACTCATGTCGTCGAGCAGCGGCTCGACCTCGCGTCCGAGCAGATGGCCCTCCAGCATCTGGATGGCGGCCACCTGTACGTCGTTCCCGCGGCCGATGGTGAAGGCGAACGCGTGCCCTTCGTGGCCGTCGGGCGCGTCGGTGCGGATGACGACATAGGCCGCCGAGTAGTCGGGGTCCGCGTTCATGGCGTCGGAGCCGTCCAGCGACGCGGAGGTCTTGAAGCGGACGTCCGCCGTGGAGACGGATGTGATCGTGGTCATGGGTCCTCCCGGGGAGCATCTAAACATCGGATCAATCGAAGGGTCAAATGGTATGGTGCCGTCGACCTGCCCCACATGAGGGCTTAGAGTTCCGATGTTCCGGAGGCGATCTCATGAAATTCGCACGGATCGGGGCGGTCGGCCGGGAAATACCCGTCGTCGTCGCCGAAGACCACTACCTCGACCTGTCGGCGCTCACGGACGACATCGACGGGGCCTTCCTCTCCCAGCCCCTGGACCGCGTCGCCGCCGCGGTGCGCGCGGGTGAACTGCCGCGCGTCGAGCGCGCCGGGCAGCGGATCGGCGCTCCGATCGCGCGGCCGTCCGCGGTCATCTGTGTGGGGATGAACTACGCCGCCCACGCCGCGGAGTCCGGGGCCGAGCCGCCGGAGGATCTCGTGGTGTTCCTCAAGACCCCCAACACCGTGGCCGGCCCCTACGACGACGTCACCATTCCCCCGGGCAGCGTGAAGACCGACTGGGAGGTGGAGCTGGGCGTCGTGATCGGGCGCAGGGCGAGCTACCTGGCCTCGCCGGACGAAGCACTTCCGTACGTCGCCGGATACACGCTGGTCAACGACCTCTCCGAGCGCGAGTGGCAGATCGAGCGGTCCGGCGGCCAGTGGAGCAAGGGCAAGTCCTTCCCCGGGTTCTCGCCCGTCGGCCCCTGGCTCGTCACCGCCGACGAGATCGATCCGGCGGAGCTGCGGCTGCGCAGCTCCGTGAACGGTGAACCCCGCCAGGATTCGCACACCGCCGACATGATCTTCGGCGTCGCGCAGATCGTCTGGCGGCTGAGCCAGTTCCTGGTGCTCGAACCCGGTGATCTGATCCTGACCGGCACGCCCGAGGGTGTCGCGCTCTCGGGCCGCTTCCCCTATCTGAGTGCCGGGGATGTCGTCGAGGTCGAGATCGACGGGCTCGGACGGCAGCGGCAGGTGACCCGATGACCGGCTTCGAGGGCGTCAGGGCCCTGGTCACCGGTGGCGCGTCGGGCATCGGCGCGGCGATCGTCGCCCGGCTCCGCGAGGAGGGCGCGCGGGTCGCCGTACTCGATCTGAACCCTCCGGAGGGCGAGCCCGACAGCTACCGCGTGGATGTCCGGCGGGACGACGAGGTGCGTACGGCGGTGGACCGGGTGGCCGAGGAGTTCGGCGGGATCGACGTGGTCGTCAACAACGCCGGCATCGGCGCGCAGGGCACCGTGGCCGACAACCCCGACGAGGAGTGGCACCGCGTCCTCGACGTCAACGTGCTCGGCGCCGTACGCGTCAGCCGTGCCGCGCTGCCGTGGCTGCGCGCGTCCGAATGCGCCGCGATCGTCAACATGTGCTCCATCGCCGCGAGCGCGGGACTGCCGCGGCGCGCCCTGTACGGGGCCAGCAAGGGGGCGCTGTACTCCCTCACGCTGCAGATGGCGGCCGACCACGTGCGCGAGGGGATCCGGGTGAACGCCGTCAGTCCTGGCACGGTGGCCACCCCCTGGGTGAACCGCCTCCTGGACTCCGCCGAGGACCCCGGCGCCGAACGTGCCGCCCTCGAAGCCCGCCAGCCGCACGGGCGCCTGGTCGAGGCCTCGGAGGTCGCCGACGCCGTCGCCCATCTCGCGAGCCCGCGCGCGGGCTCCACGACCGGGACGGTCATCGAGGTCGACGGCGGGATGTCGGGTCTCAGGGTACGTACCTGATCCCGTATGTCCGATGTCTATGAGTGTTACGGGGAGATATCGCAGGTATGCACATCCGTTGACACGGTAAACATCGGATGATTAGATCGCTCGTGCCTGGTCCCGGGTACCCCAGCCGCCAGGCCGAATGAAATCAAAGGTGATGACATGAGAGTACGGACTGCGGCCGTCTCCGCCGCGGCTGTGGGAGCTCTGCTCCTCACGGGCTGTTCCGGCGGACAGAGCGCGGGCAGCAGTGACACCCTCACCTGGTCCATGTGGATCGGCTCGTCCGAGGACCAGAAGGTCTGGGAGGGAGTCGGAAACGCGGGCGCCGAGGCATCCGGCAAGAAGGTGTCCCTGCAGGGCGCACCGTTCAACGACTACTGGACCAAGATATCCACGCAGTTGGGCGCGGCCGGCGCCCCCTGCATCGTCACGATGCAGAGCCTGCGCGTGAACCAGTTCTCCGACGGTCTGCTGCCGCTGGACGACCTCGTCAAGTCGACCGGATTCGACAGCGGCGCGTTCGACGAAGGGGCGCTGAAGGCCCTCGCGGTGGACGGCAAGCAGTACGCCATCCCCTACGACACCGGCCCGCTGCTCCTCTTCTACAACAAGGACGCCTTCGCCGAAGCCGGTGTCGCCGCCCCCGCCCCGGGATGGACCGTCGACGACTTCCAGGCCGCGGCCACCGCCCTGAAGAAGAAGGGGAAGGTCGCGCTCGCGACGACCGTCGAGGACATGTTCCTCGAATCACTGGTCTTCGCCTACAACGGCGGCCAGATGATCAATGACTCCGGCGAGGTCACGCTCGACAACGCCAAGACCGCGGAAGCCGTCGAGTGGATCGCCGGTCTCGTCAAGGACGGCACCGCGGCCAAGGCCGACGGAGCCGACGCCACCGCCGACGACAACGCCTTCATCGGCGGGACGGTCGCGACAGTGGTGGGCGGTCCCTGGAACTCCCTCGACTTCAAGGCGAAGGCCAAGTTCGGCGTGGGCGTCACGACCCTGCCGTCGCCCAAGGGTGCCCAGAAGGTCTACTCGGCCGGCAGCGGCTTCGGTATCTCCAAGACCTGCTCGGACCCGGCGGCAGCCTTCAAGGCGATCACCGCGATGACCTCGGAGAAGACCCTGGAGTCCCTCGCCAAGGACGGCCGCGCCTTCCCCGCCCGTACGGCGGCACAGGACGCCTGGTACAAGAACGCCGGCATCGACGGGGCGAAGGAAACCCTGGACAGCGCGCTCGCGAGCGCCGTCCCGCTGCCGGGGAGCGCCGACGGCGACAAGCTCAACCAGCTGCTCAGCCAGTACGGCCCGCAGATGGTGAACGGGGAGAAGCCGGCCAAGGACGTGCTGGCGGAGATCTCCAGCCAACTCGGAAAGTAGCTGGGTCCCGGCATGTCACATGTCCCCGCACGCGAGGTGAGCGCCACGGCCGCGCCGAAGGACCACTCCGGTGGCCGTCGGCGCGACCGGTCCGGAGCGTGGGGCGTCGGGTTCGCCGCGCCCCACGCCCTCGGGCTCGCGCTGTTCACCCTCGTACCCATCGGCATCGCCCTGTTCATGAGCCTGCACAACTGGCCCATGCTCGGCAGCCCGTCGTGGATCGGCCTCGGCAACTACCGGGAACTGCTCGGCGACCCGACGTTCCGTACGGCGCTGCGCAACACGTTTCTCTTCGTCGTCCTCTATGTGCCGCTCAACCTCGTCGTGTCGCTCGGCATGGCGGCCTGGCTCTCCCCGCGGATCCGGGGCCGGCAGATCTTCCGCGTCATCTTCTTCCTGCCGACCGTCACCCCGATCGTCGCCAACGCGGTCGTGTGGCGCATGCTCTACCGGCCGGGCGGCGCCATCGACGCGACGGCGCAGTCGTTCTTCGGCATCACGATGCCGGACTTCCTCGCCGACCCCAACTGGGCCATGATCGCGATCGTCGTCATGAGCGTCTGGCAGGGCTTCGGCTACAACATGATCGTCTTCTCGTCCGCGCTCGACTCCGTACCGGAGAGCCAGCTCGAAGCCGCCGCGCTGGACGGCGCGAACGCCTGGACGGTGTTCTGGCGGATCAAGCTCCCGCTGATCTCGCCGTCGCTGTTCTTCGCGACCACGATGACCCTCATCACCGCCTTCCAGGTCTTCATCCAGCCGTACATCATGACGCGCGGCGGTCCGGGCGACTCCACCGTCACGCTCGTGCAGTTCATCTACAACCAGGGGTTCACGTTCCAGAAGCTGGGAATGGCCTCCGCGGCGGCCTGGGTGCTGTTCGTCATCATCCTCGGCATCACGGCCGTGCAGTTCCTCGGGCAGAAGAAGTGGGTGCACTATGAGTGACGTCATCTCCCGGGGACGCGGCCCGCGCAACCTCCGTTCCGCGGTCGGCTACACGCTGCTCATCCTGGTCGCGCTGCTCTTCATGTCCCCGCTGATCTTCATGGTCGGGACCTCGCTGAAGGCGCCCTCGGAGATCTTCACGACGCCGCCGTCCCTGTTCGGCGCGAGCCTCGAATGGGGGAACTACGCCGAGGTCTTCTCCTACGCGCCGTTCGCGCGCTACCTCGTCAACGGCGTCATCGTCGCCACCGCCGGCACGCTCATCACGCTCGCGGTGTCGGCGCTCTCCGGGTACGCGTTCGCCCGGCTGCGCTGGCGCGGCCGTACCGCGACCTTCACGGTCTTCCTCGCGACGATGATGCTGCCGCAGGAGGTCATCATCGTGCCCGCGTTCGTCCTCATGCGTGAGCTGGGCTGGATCAACACCTACCAGGCGCTCATCATCCCCTGGGCGTTCACCGCGCTCGGCGCGTTCCTGCTGCGGCAGTTCTTCACCACGGTCCCGCAGGAGCTGGAGGACGCCTCCCGCATCGACGGCCTGGGCGAACTCGGCACCTTCTTCCGGGTCATGCTCCCGCTGGCGCGGCCCACGCTGGCCGTGCTCGCCGTGTTCACCTTCATCACGTACTGGAACTCGTTCCTGTGGCCGCTGGTCGTCGTCAACGACGTCACCACCCTCGGCACG
Organism: Streptomyces sp. NPDC093109; assembly: GCF_040701725.1. Classification (NCBI taxonomy): domain Bacteria; kingdom Bacillati; phylum Actinomycetota; class Actinomycetes; order Kitasatosporales; family Streptomycetaceae; genus Streptomyces; species Streptomyces sp. NPDC093109. The sequence goes on along the minus strand of NZ_JBFBEZ010000027.1, from coordinate 55,883 downwards.
ATCCCGCTCGGCCTCCAGCAGTTCTTCGGCCAGCAGGGAACCCAGTGGCACCTCATCATGGCGGCCTCGGTCATCTCCATGCTGCCGACGACCATTCTGCTCATCGTCCTCCAGCGCTACCTCGTGCGCGGCATCGTCACCTCCGGCCTCGGAGGCCGCTGAAACCCGAGCACCGTCCCCCCTCGGAAAGGAACAACCCGGCCATGGCCATGTTCAAGGACGACCCCGAACGACCCGAGCAGTACCGGCGGTTCGAGCGCACCACGCCGGCCTGGTTCCAGGACGCGAAGCTCGGCATCTTCGTGCACTGGGGCCCGTACTCCGTGCCGGCCTGGGCCGAACCCATCGGTGCGCTCGGCACCTTCGACGAAGAGGAATGGTTCCAGCACAACCCGTACGCGGAGTGGTACTACAACACCATCCGCATCGACGGCAGTCCGGCGCAGCGGCACCACCAGGAGGTCTACGGAGGAGCCGACTACGACGCGTTCCTCGATCTCTGGAAAGCCGAGTCGTTCGACGCCGACAGCGTGATGGACCTGGTCGCCTCGACCGGCGCACGCTACTTCGTGCCCACGACCAAGCACCACGACGGTGTCGCCCTGTGGGACGCGCCCGCCACCGGCGACCGCAACACCGTACGACGCGGCCCCGGCCGCGACCTGATCGGCGAGTTCCGGGACGCCGCCGAACGCAGGGGCATCCGCTTCGGCGTGTACTACTCCGGCGGCCTCGACTGGCACTTCACCCAGAGCCCGCCCATCGTCGACCACATCGACGACACGCTGCGCCCCCTGGACAAGGCGTACGCGGACTACGCGTTCGACCACGTGGCCGACCTCATCGAGAAGTACCGGCCGGAGCTTCTCTGGGGCGACATCGAGTACCCCGACGCGGGCAAGCCGGAGGGCGAGAAGAGCCTGGTAGAACTCTTCCGCCGGTTCTACGCCGCACGGCCCGAGGGCGTGGCCAACGACCGCTGGGGCGAGACGCACTGGGACTTCCGCACCAGCGAGTACGAGCAGGGCCGCGACGGCGAGGGCGACTCGGCCTGGGAGAACTGCCGCGGTGTCGGCTTCTCCTTCGGGCACAACCGGCTCGAGGACGAGTCCAACTCGCTGGACGGGGAGGGTGCGATCCGGCACTTCCTGGACGTGGTGTCGCGCGGCGGCAACCTGCTGCTGAACATCGGCCTCACGGCCTCCGGGGAGGTCACGCCGCTCCAGCGCCGCACCGTGGAAACGCTCGGCGCCTGGAACCGGGCGAACGCGGACGCCGTCTTCGGCTCGCGCGCCCTCGCCACCGGCCTCGGGCGCCCCTCCGACGAGCACTGGGTCCGCTGGACCCGCACCGGGCAGACCGCCCACGCCTTCATCGACGCGCCCGAGGGTACGCGCGTCACCCTGGACGCCGACGGCGCCGCCATGGACTTCGCCGCGGCCTCCGCGACGGACGCCGGCACCGAGGTCGTCGACGGCACACTCGTGGTGACGATCCGCGAACACGCCGTCGCCGGTCCCGTGCGCGTGGACATCCCGCTTCGTACGGCCTGATCCGCCGCGCGCTGCCAGACTCGCCGTATGCGCGACGTCATCGAGAACATGGCCCACCGCCTGGCCGAAGTCCCTGGCGTCGTCGGGGTGATGCTCGGCGGAAGCCGGGCGCGCGGGGAGCAACTGCCGGAATCCGACTGGGATCTCGGCGTCTACTACCGCGGCGCGCTCGACCTCGCCGCGCTGCGCGCGCTGGCCGGGCCCGGGGTGGAGGTGGCCGGGCCCGGCGGCTGGGGGCCCTGGGTGAACGGGGGCGCGTGGCTGCGGGTGGACGGCGTGGCGGTGGACTGGATCCTGCGGGATCTGGACCGGGTCGAGCGGGTGTGGGCGGAGTGCCGGGAGGGCCGCTACGAGGTGGGCACGCAGCCGGGACATCCGCTCGGCTTCTGGTCGCCGTGCTACCCGGGCGAGGTGGCACTCGGGCAGGTACTCGCCGACCCGGCCGGCGAACTGACCGCCCTCCGGCACCTGACCGCCGCCTACCCCGAGCCCCTGCGCGAGGCGCTGACGGCGGCGGCGTGGGAGGCGGAGTTCCTGGTAGCCGCCGCCGTGAAGGGCGCGGCACGGGCGGACACGCTCTTCGTCTCGCTCTGCCTGTCCCGGGCCGTCGGCGTACTGGTCCAGAGCCTGTACGCCGACGACCGGCGCTGGTGCCTCAACGAGAAGGGCGCGCTGGCCATCGCCACGACTCTCCCGGCCGCGCCGAACGGTTTCGGCCCGCGCGTCCACGCCCTGCTGGGATCGCCCGGCGAGAGCGCCGAGGCACTGACGGCGACGGTGGCGGCGGCACGGACCCTGACCGAGGAGACACTCGCCGCACTGCGGAGCCGTGCCGGGCGCCCGGAAGAAAGGACATGACAACCCGCCGCGATCTGACCGACTATCGGCTCCATGACCTCAGAACCGCGGCACTTCGAGATCCGCGTCGTCGTACCGACCGACGCGCGTAACGAAGGGGTCGAGGTACGCCCGCTGGCCGACGGTGAGGACACCATCGAGCACGCGTTCGACGACGGGCGGGCCATGGACCCCCGGGACCTCCTCTCGACCGCCGAGACCCTGGTCGCCACGGAGGCTCCGCACGAGGTTCTGCTCGCCGAGGCGCGGTGCGCCGTGGGATGCTGCGGCGCCCTCTACGTGACGATCCGGCGCGACGGCGACCATGTCGTCTGGGACCGGTGGCGCAACCCCGCCGACGACGTCGACCTGCCGGAGGTCCGCTTCGACGCCGTCCAGTACCGGGCCGAGGTCGAACGGGCGGTGGCGGACCGCGGCTGGGAGTGGCCCGCCCGTATCGTGGCCCGGCTGCTTGAGCGGGAACTCCTCGCCCGTACCGACTGGTGGGCACGCTGGGAGTGCGAACTGCAACGCGTCTCCGCCTGGACCGGGGAAGGATTCTGGGAGCGCGTCAGCCTCCGCTTCCTCCACCCGGACCGCTCGGCCATGGCCGACGACCGCCCCTGGCTCCAGTTCCGGATGGAGCTGCCCGTATCCCCCGACGACGACCCGTCGGACCAGGTGGCCAGGCTGGCCGAGCAGCTGACGGCCGGTGATCCCCGCGCGGCGGCGGAGGTGTGCGGCGGCTCGGCCGCGTACGCCAGGCAACTCGGCTACCCGTGGCCGCCCCGTCGGCCGGACTGAGCCGCACCCCGGACAACGGAAAGGGGCCCTCCTCTGATGAGGAGGGCCCCTTTCACATGGAGCGCCCGGCAGGCCTTGCACCTACATTTCCCACCGGCAGGTGGGCGTCTTTCCTTGGACCACAGACGCGCGACTTCGTTTCCGTGAACCGAAGTTACACCATGATCATACATGATGCTCGGGCCACCGCTCCAGCCGTCGGCACCCACCGGCAGACGACGGAGCGCTACCCCTTGGCCACCTGCTGGATCCGCACCATGTTGCCCGACGGGTCGCGGAACGCGCAGTCGCGCGGGCCCCAGGGCTGGTCGGTGGGCTCCTGGAGCACCTCGGCGCCGGATGCCCGTACCCGCTCGAAGAGCCCGTCGAGGTCGTCGGTGCTGAAGCCGACGTTCTGCAGGGCGCCCTTGGTCACCAGCTCCTGGAGCCTGTCGCCGTCGGCCTGGGAACGGCCGCCGTGCGGCTGCGAGAGCACGATTTCCAGGCCCGGCTGGGTGGGGCTGCCGAGAGTGACCCAGCGGAATCCGCCGGACGCGACGTCGTTGCGGACTTCGAGGCCGAGTGCGTCGCGGTAGAAGCCGAGCGACTCGTCCGGGTCGTTCACGGTGATGTGCGCGTATTTGAGTGCGATGTTCATGCCGTCCACGTTAGGCGGCGACCGCATCGCCCGCTTCTCGGATCCTGCTCGACGGATTCGACCGATTCGACGGATTCGACGTGCTCCCCGCGCTCCCCGGACTCCGCGTCGGGCGCGTCTGCGTCTTCGCCACACACGGCGGCATCGCCACCACCGCCGAGTGCTCCCGGCGGCGGTACGCGCTCGGCGTCTCCCCCACCAGCTCGCTGAAGCGCGAGCTGAACGAGCCGAGCGACGTACAGCCGACCGCCATGCACGCGTCGGTCACGCTCGTCCCCCCGCGCAGCAGCGCCATCGCCCGCTCGATCCGGCGGGTCATGAGGTAGCTGTACGGCGTCTCCCCGTACGCCGCCCGGAACCGCCGCGAGAAGTGCGCCGGCGACATCAGCGCGTGCCGCGCCATCGCGGGCACGTCGAGCGGTCGCGCGTACTCGCGGTCGATCAGATCCCGCGCCCGGCGCAGGTGCGCGAGATCGGCAAGCTCTTCCGGGGTCATGGAAACGACGCTACCACCGCCCACCGACATCGCCCGTTACCTGCATGAACAGGACAAAAGGAGACTCAGCGGCGCCCCGCCGCGCGCCTGCCCCCCGCCTTCGCCGGCTTCGCCGCGCCGTTCGGCCACCACCTGGGTCTCCGTTTCGCCGCCACGTCCTCCACCCAGCCCATCGCCAGGATCATCAGCCCGATCAGCGGCCAGACCAGCACCAGCGGCAGGACGTTGTACGAGGCGTTCAGCTCCGAGGAGTACGCGTCGATGCCGGGGATGTTCCAGAGCTGGTCGATGAGCGGGTACGTCGCCATGATCATCAGGTTGTGCCAGAGATAGATCGTCACCGCCCGGTTGTTGGCGAGCGTGACCACCGAGTCGAACTGCGCGAGCTTCCCCGGCAGCTCCTTCCAGGACGGCGAGTACTGGAGCAGGATCGCGCAGAAGCCCAGCGACCAGGTCGCCTGGGCCAGCGGGATCTCGTCGAAGTTCCAGCCCTCGTCGGTGAGATGGCCGGACGCCCACCACAGGGCGAAGGCCATCAGGAAGAAGGACAGCGAGACGGTGAGGTAGCGCGGGACCTTCTGGAACATGCCGTCGTTGTGGGCGAAGCCGAGGATCCAGCACGCGCCGTAGATCGCGAAGTCGATGACGACCTGCCCGGCCTCGCCGGGGATGGTCACCAGCTCGCTGCCGACGACCGCCGTCAGCACGATCGGGAAGAGCAGCGTCACCCACGGCAGCCGGCGGAACGCCCGCAGCAGCAGCGGTGACAGCAGGACGAACCACAGATACGCGCGGATGTACCAGAGCGGCCCGGCGACATCCATCGCCCAGGTCGTGTCCAGCCACGCGCTGCTGCCGTCGCCGCTCTCCTCCGGATACGGCGGGGTGCCCAGCGGCAGCAGGTAGTTGGCCAGCTTGAGGAACCACCAGACCCCCTCCTCCCGCACCGGCTTCCAGCCCATCACGAACATCAGCGGCACCGCGAGCACCGCGAACGCCCACATGGGCGGCAGCAGCCGGCGGAGCCGGCCCCGTACGACGCTCCAGGGGGTACGCCGCGCCAGCGACCGGGCCATCAGCGACCCGGCCAGCGCGAACATGACGCCCATGGACGGGAAGAGGATCGTCAGCCAGGCCCAGCCGAAGATGTGGAAGACGACGACACGGACCAGCGCGACAGCGCGCAGCAGGTCCAGATACCGGTCCCGGCCGCCGCCGGAGGAGGAGGAGGAGGGCTTCTGCGCCGCTTCCGGCGCGGCGGACGGGTCCACCGCACCATCGGACAGAGAAGGAACAGAAGAAACCGAAGAGACCGAAGAGACCGAAGAAGAGGAGTCAATACCGCTCATGCCACCGGCCTCCGGTCCTTCTCCACACCGCTGCCCGGCGCCGCCTCCACCACGCCCGTACGGCGCAGCTTCTGCCACCGCAGCCGGCCGCCCGTGAGCGCCGTGATCCACGACTGGAGCAGCACCACGTACATCAGCTGCCGGTAGAGGATCTGCTGGAGCGGCAGGGATATCAGATGGGTCATCCGTTCCTTGTCCAGCCGGAAGGCGTACGCGGCGCACACCACCTGCACCGCCAGCACCCCGAGCCACGCCCCGATCGTCTTCTCCGTCGGGCCGAAGACCAGCCCGTACAGCAGGAACACGTCGATCAGCGGCGCCAGCAGGGGCGCCAGCACCATGAACAGCGAGACCAGCGGCAGCCCGACCCGGCCGAAGCGCCCGGAGGGACCGCGTTCCAGGAAGGCGCGGCGGTGCTTCCAGATGGCCTGCATCGTGCCGTAGCTCCAGCGGTAGCGCTGGGACCACAGCTGCTGTACGGACTCGGGCGCCTCGGTCCAGGCGCGGGCGCGCTCGGCGTAGACGACGCGCCAGCCGTCCCGGTGCATGGCCATGGTGATGTCGGTGTCCTCGGCGAGGGTGTCCTCGCTCATCCCGCCGACGCGCTCCAGCGCGCTCCGCCGGAAGGCGCCCACCGCGCCGGGGATGGTGGGCATGCAGCCGAGCATGTCGTACATACGGCGGTCGAGGTTGAAGCCCATCACGTACTCGATGTGCTGCCAGGCCCCGATGAGGGTGTCGCGGTTGCCGACCTTGGCGTTGCCGGCGACCGCGCCGACGCGCGGATCGCCGAAGGGCTGGACGAGCTCGCCCACGGTGGACGGTTCGAAGACGGTGTCGCCGTCCATCATCACGACGATCTCGTGACTGGCGTGCGCGATGCCGTTGTTGAGGGCGGCGGGTTTGCCGGAGTTGGGCTGGCGTACGACATGGACGTTGTCCAGCCAGAGCGCCTCGACGATGTCCGCGGTGCCGTCGGTGGAGCCGTCGTCGATGACGATGATCTCGATCGGATGCTCGCTCGCCGTCAGGGAGTTGACCGTATTGGCGATGCACTCGCGTTCGTTGTACGCGGGCACCAGCACGGTGACGGGCTCGGTGACGGGCGCGCCCCAGCTGAAGTCGCGGCGGCGGACCTTGCGCGCGTGGGCGAAGGAGAGCAGCAGCATCAGGCCGAACCGGGCGATGACCAGGGAGCCGATGATGGAGAGCCCGACGACCAGGATCGCGGTGACATTGCCGGAGAGGGCGACGGCGGCGACCCAGGCCTTGCCCTTCCAGAGGTCGACGCCGGTGACCTGGGTGTGGGCGCTGGGGGCGCCGAGGGCCTCGGTGAGGTTGCTGAAGCGGAAGCCGCGCTTCTTCATGTCGGGCAGGAAGCGGTCGAGGGCCTCGACGGTCTGCGAGCGGTCGCCGCCGGAGTCGTGCATCAGCACGATCGAACCCTTGACGCCCTTGGGGGTGGCGCGCTTGAGGATGGCGTCGACGCCGGGGCGCTTCCAGTCCTCACTGTCGGTGGAGTCGAGGACGGTGACATAGCCGAGGCTGCCGATGTACTCGGCGACGGGCCAGGACTTGTCGTCCATCGCGGACGCGAAGGAGGAGTACGGCGGCCGGAAGAGCGAGGAGCGGATACCGGCGGCGCCCGCGAGGGCGAGCTGGTTCTGCGACAGCTCCCAGTCGATCCGGGACTTGGTCTGGAAGGAGAGATCGGGGTGGTTGAAGGTGTGCAGGCCGATCTCGTGGCCCTCGTCGACCATCCGCTTCACCAGCTCGGGGTAGCGGGAGGCCATGGTGCCGGTGACGAAGAAGACGGCGTGGGCGTTGTGCTGCTTGAGCTTGTCGAGGACCTTGGGGGTCCACTCGGGGTCGGGCCCGTCGTCGAAGGTCAGGACGAGCTGCCGGTCGGGGATGTCGATCGACTTGGCTTCGCCGGTGCCGCGCGCGTCGATGACGGGACCGCCGCCGCGGATGTGTCCGGGCACCTTCTCGTTGGACGCGGGGTCACGGACCCGGTGGTCGGCGAGGATCTCGCTGTGTACGTAGCCGCGCAGCATGAGCATGGCGAGCAGCGCGACAAGGATGAGCGAGGGCAGCAGATAGCGCATGGGCAGTCTGCGCCGGCCGCCGCGCGGGCGCTTGCGCGCACGGGCCCGCTTTCCGGGGGAAGCCATCTAGCGCGCACCTTTCACGGCCAGGGCCTTGTCACTGTCGGACCCGGGCGGGGGCTCTTCCGAGGTGGTCGGCTCCACGGGCGAGGCGTCCGGCTCGACGACCGGCGCGGATGTCGTGGGCACACCGCCGCCGGGGTCGGTGGGCACGCTCACATCGGGGTCGGGCGCCGGGTCCGTGCTGGGCTGCGTCTCCGTGTCGGCGGAGGACGTGGGCCGCGTCGCGGGGTTCGACGACTGCGGTACGGGCTGACCCGCGACGCCCACCACGGCGGTGCCCGACGGCTGGGGCACGACCACCGCTCCCGGGTCCGTGGCCGTCACCTCGGCCGAGGGCACGACCGGGTCGGCGGGGGCGGTGGCGCTCTTGGAGGCTTCGGGGCGCACCTTGACGGTGTCGGCGTTCTTCTTGTCCGCGCCGGGTATTGGAAGCCAGGGGGCGTTGGAGTCGCCTCCGACGAGCGCGGCGACCACGGTCATGGCGTAGCAGGCGCACGCGATGGCGACGACCCAGCCGGCTCTCCGGAGCTTCTTGCTCCGCCGCCCGCTCTCATCGACGAACACCGGCCCGTCGGCCGCCTCGGGGCCGTCGACCGCTATGGCCGGCAGAGCCGCCGTCTCCTCCGCGGGTCTGGTGCCCGGGGGGAGTTCGGAGAGCTGACGCCCGAGCCCGTCCAACTCGACGGTGACGTCATTCGGCTCATATATATGCCCATGTGAGGCATCTTTTCGCCAATTATCCACTGCTGTAGGCACATCCCCCACGACTGAACGATTTGGGCATATTGCAGCTGGTTGGTCCACCGCCGGTCGAGTCCCCACCCGAACCGGACGCCCCCCTACCACACCGCACCCGCGCAACGAATGTAGCCCACGCCGCAGGCGATCAAGTTCCGTTTCCCGTGTTGCCGTGCATCGATGTGATGACACTGATATGGAAGCGGAAGCGCTGGAGACACGACGAAGGCCCCGCTGCCGGAGCAGCGAGGCCTTCGTCCTTTTTGATCAAAAACATGGGAATTGTGGAGATGGCGGGAATCGAACCCGCGTCCAACGGTGCGGAACCAGGGCTTCTCCGAGTGCAGTCCGCTACGATTTTCTCGGCCCCGGAGATCACACGGACAAGTCTCCGACGGGCTCAGTCACTGTTTGATTTCCCTCTGTGTCCCGTGACCGGGCTCAGAGGTTTAGTTCCCTAAGTGATGCCAGGAACCGGGTCGGGAACAGCCCCGGGCTGACACTCCGCAGAGTCTTCGCTAGCTGCTAATTAGGCAGCGAGGGCGAAGGCGGAGGAATCGCGCTTGGAAGTGGCGATTATTGTTTGCGACATATGGTTTACGAGATCATTGCCGCTTCCTCGACTCGCTTCCCCTGCTTCGACATCCGCTGTCGAAACCGATCATCCCCATGTGTTTTTTTCAAAAGTGCTCATTCACATGAGCGTGTACCCGATGTGCGGTACGGGACCCATCCTACGTGACCGACGCACCACCGTGCCAGCCATTAACCCGCGTCAGGCGCGCTGCCGGCGCTTGACCGCCGAGATCGCGCGGTCCGTCTCGCGCCGGTCCTGCTTCTCGCGGAGCGTCTGGCGCTTGTCGTACTCCTTCTTGCCCTTCGCCAGCGCGATCTCGATCTTGGCGCGGCCGTCCTTGAAGTACAGGGCCAGCGGCACGATCGTGTGGCCCGACTCCTGCGCCTTCGACTCCAGCTTGTCGATCTCGGCGCGGTGCATCAGCAGCTTCCGCTTACGCCGGGCGGTGTGGTTGGTCCACGTTCCCTGGCTGTACTCGGGCACATGGACGTTGTGCAGCCACGCCTCGTGGCCGTCGATCTGTACGAAGCCGTCCACCAGGGAGGCCCGCCCCTGGCGCAGTGACTTCACTTCCGTACCCGTCAGCACGAGACCGCACTCATAAGTGTCGAGAACGAGGTAGTCGTGCCGCGCCTTCTTGTTCTGCGCGATCAGTTTGCGCCCAGTTTCCTTAGCCATAGTCCCGCCATTTTCGCACCCCGGCGCAACTCTTTTACCCCGCGCGGCCCGCCCGGTCCTACTCCGTGCTCCCCAGTCCGCTCAGTACGGTCCTGGCCCGGTCCTCGGCGTTCTTGTTCGCCAGCAGATCCGGGGTGACGCCCCGGTCGTCCACGCTGTGTCCCGCCGGGGTGCGGTAGTGGCCGACGGTCAGCTCGGCGACGGAGCCGTCCGGGAGGGTGCTCGGCATCTGGACCGATCCCTTGCCGAAGGTCCGCGAGCCCACCGTGACGGCCCGGCCGCGGTCCTGGAGCGCGCCGGTGAGCAGCTCGGCGGCGCTCATCGTGCCGCCGTCGACCAGCACCACCAGCGGCCGGTCCGTCTCGCCGCCCTGCTCGGCGTAGAGGGCCCGCTGCTCGCCCCGTACGTCGTACGTCGCGACGAGACCGCCGTCGAGGAAGGCGGAGGCGGCGGTGACGGCCTCGGTGACCAGCCCGCCCGCGTTGCCCCTCAGGTCCAGCAGGACGCCGGCGCCGTGCGGGGCGGCCAGGACTGCGCCGCGTACGCGCTCGCCCGAGCCCTTGGTGAACGAGCTGACCTTGATCCGCCGCGCGCCGCCCTCTATCGCGTCGACGGTGACGGACTCGGTGGAGAGCCGGGCGCGGCGCAGGCTCTCCGTCCAGCGGTGATCGTCACGCTCCAGGCCGAGGACGACGCGGGTGCCGACGGCCGAGGACGCGCCGGAAGCGGCGTCCGTACGGTCCGCGCCGCCCGTTCCGGCCGACGCGCCGGCCTTGCTCGCCCTGCGCGCCTTGTCGCCCCGCAGCAGCGCCATGACCTCCGTCACGGGCCGCTTCGCCACGGCCGTACCGTCAATGGTCCTGATCAGGTCGCCGGGGCCGATACCGGCCCGTGCCGCGGGGCCGCCCGGGTGGACGCGGGTGACCTCTATCCGGCCGCCCGCCGCGCGCCGGGCCCAGAGCCCCACGCCGGTGTACTCGCCGTCGAGGGCCTGCTGGAACTCCTCGTACTCCCGCTTGTCGTAGACCGCGCCCCAGCGGTCCCCGCTGCGGCTGACGACCTCCTCGGCCGCCTCCGTGGCCGACTTGCCGTCGGCCATGGCCTGCGCGGCGGCGCGGGCGACCTCGTCGCGGTCCGCCGTCGCCGCCGCAGGACGCACGGCGGGCCGCGGCTTCTCGTCCTCGCTGTGCGGCAGCGAGTTGGTGGCCGCGGCCGTGGCGAGCACGCTCGCGAACACCAGGGTCAGGGCCGCCCCGCGGCCCACACCCCGGGGCTTTCGGTACGGATCCGGTCCCGGCATGGCGCCGAGTCTAGGACAACGGACGCCGCCGGAACGGTGCTTGTCGAGTCCACGCCAGGGATACAGATCACACGCGAAGGTACTTACGCAGAGCTATAAAAGCGGCGACGGCGGGCATCAGAAGGCCGATCGCGAGCACCAGCGGCAACTTGGCGAGCACCGCGTCCCAGCCGATGAAGTTGACGAGCGCCATCTTGTCGGCCAGGGCAAGTCCGTGGTCGATCAGGAAGTAACGCCCGAAGAGCAGCATCGTGCACGCGACGACACCACCGATCAGCCCGGCGAACGCGGCCTCCATGATGAACGGCATCTGGATATAGAAGCTGGACGCGCCGACGAGCCGCATGATCCCGGTCTCGCGCCGTCTGCTGAACGCCGATACACGCACGGTGTTGACGATCAGCATCAACGCGATGACCAGCATCAGCGCCATCACGCCGAGCGCGGCGATTCTCATTCCGCTCATCAGATCGAAGAGGTTCTGGAGAATGTCCCGCTGGTCCTGGACGGACTGCACACCGTCCCGGCCGGCGAAGGCCGTCGCCACGACCTGGTACTTCTCCGGGTCCTTGAGCTTGACGCGGAACGACTCCGGCATCTGGTCCGGGGTGATGGTGGCGGCGATGGGGCTGTCGCCGTACCGCTCCTTGTAGTGCTTGAACGCCTCGTCGGAGGTCTCGTAATGGACGCTCTGCACGATGTCCATCTTGGTCAGGTCGGCCTTGATCTGATCCCGCTGCTGACCGGTCACGGCGCCCTTGACGCACTTGGGCGCGGTGGCCGCGTCGTTCTTGTTGCAGAGGAAGATGGAGACGTTGACCTTGTCGTACCAGTAGTCCTTCATCACGCTGACCTGCTCGCTCATGAGCAGCGCGCCGCCGAACAGAGCGAGCGAGAGGGCTACGGAGACGACGACCGCGAAAGTCATCGTGAGGTTCCGGCGAAGACCGACGCCGATCTCCGACAGGACGAACTGGGCGCGCATGGCGTCCTTTCAGCTTTCGATACTCGGTGCGCAGATGCTGCTGGGTGCCGCTGGTGGTCAGTGCTGGTAGCCGTAGACGCCGCGTGCCTGGTCACGTACCAGACGGCCCTTTTCCAGCTCGATCACGCGCTTGCGCATCTGGTCGACGATGTTCTGGTCGTGGGTCGCCATCACGACCGTGGTACCGGTGCGGTTGATACGGTCCAGCAGCTTCATGATGCCCACGGAGGTCTGCGGGTCGAGGTTGCCGGTCGGCTCGTCCGCGATCAGCAGCATCGGGCGGTTGACGAACGCCCGCGCGATCGCGACGCGCTGCTGCTCACCGCCGGACAGCTCGCCGGGCATACGGTCTTCCTTGCCGCCGAGACCGACCAGGTCGAGGACCTGGGGGACGGCCTTGCGGGTCTCACCGCGCGGCTTGCCGATGACCTCCTGCGCGAACGCGACGTTCTGCGCGACGGTCTTGTTGGGCAGCAGGCGGAAGTCCTGGAAGACCGTGCCGAGCTGGCGGCGCATCTGCGGCACTTTCCAGTTGGACAGCCGCGCGAGGTCCTTGCCGAGAACGTGCACCATGCCGTGCGTGGTGCGCTCTTCGCGGAGGAGCAGTCTCAGGAAGGTCGACTTGCCGGAACCGGACGAGCCGACCAGGAAGACGAACTCCCCCTTCTCGATTTCGAGGGAGACATCACGCAGGGCGGGGCGGTTCTGCTTCGGGTAGGTCTTGGTGACGCTGTCGAATCGAATCACGGGATGCACCACGGTCGGCCGGGAGTAGGTGAGCGAGACCTTACGCGAACCCGACCGGCGCGCGCAGTCCGCGTCCGGGGTTGGAGAGGCGCGCGGGCCCGCGCATGGGCGATTTATCACGGATACGGACGGGCCGCCAGTGGTACCCGGCCATCGGATTCCGGCCGATCGCGCCGAAACGGCCAAGAACTGGCACAGTGGAGGAGGGGAACGGTCGTGTTCCCCCGAGCGTTGAGCGGAGTGACACGTAAGCGGCTCCGCCGCGCGGTGAGGAGGAATGCGCATGACCTACGACCGATTGGTGTGCGCCAACTGCGCGGGACCGGTGGCGGAGGGCAGGTGCCGCGTGTGCCGCGCCCACAGGGAGCGTCTCCAGCAGCAGGGCCCCCTGGGCGGCCTGAGCCCGGTGGCGCTGCTGACCCTGCTCGTGCTGCTGGTGGCGGCGGTGGCGCTGGTCGCGACGCACCAGCCCGCGTGAGCCGCGACACACCCACGACGAGAAACGTAAGGGCCCGGACCGCTGATCCAGCGGTCCGGGCCCTTACTTCTGCTTGCGTACCCGTGCGGGCACGTGGTGTGACGTACGGCCTACGGCTCAGACGGCCGTGCGGCCACCCGCGACCAGACGCGGCAGCATCCGGAAGCCGATGCCACCCGCGATCATCGTCGCGGCACCGATGAGCAGGAACGAGGTCTCGGCGGCGCCGGTCTCCGCCAGCTCCTCCTTCACCTCACCCTGCTGCACCGGCTGCGAGCCGACGCTGTCGGTACCGGCGCCGTTGCCACCGGTCGTGGCAGCCGAACCGCCGGTCGTCGAGGACGAGCCGCTGGTGGTGCCGTTGCTGGTGGAGCCGTTGCTGGCGCTGCCCTCGGTCGTACCGGCGTCGGTACCGGCCGACGTACCGGCGTCCGTGCCCGCCGAGGTACCGGCATCGGTCCCGGCGGAGGTACCGGCATCGGTACCCGCCGACGTACCGGCGTCCGTACCGGCCGAGGTACCGGCATCGGTACCGGCGGAGGTACCGGCATCCGTACCCGCCGACGTACCGGCATCGGTACCGGCCGAGGTACCAGCGTCCGTACCGGCCGAGGTACCGGCATCGGTACCCGCCGACGTACCGGCGTCCGTACCGGCCGAGGTACCAGCGTCGGTACCGGCGGAGGTACCCGCGTCCGTACCCGCCGACGTACCGGCGTCCGTACCCGCCGAGGTACCGGCATCGGTACCCGCCGTCGTGCCCTCTGTCGCTCCGGCGTCGGCGCCACCGTCGACGCCACCCGGGTCACCGCCGGCGGTCGTGCCGCCGTCGTCCTCGTCCGTCAGGCCACCGATCACCGACGAGTCGGCGCTGACAGACACGCCCGTGCCGGCGGCCTGAGCGATGCCCGCGATGGTCAGCGAAGCACCCGCGGCGATCACCGCGCCGGCCGCCACACGCGCCACGCGCATCCGCGTCTTCTTTGTCATCTGGTTGCTACCCCCAGTAGGTCATTCGTCAGTGGTGCAGCGTCCGGGCCCGTGGCCGCTGGGGGGTCCGTACCACTCCGCCCCCGGTCACACACGACCCGGTAATTCGCATGCCAAACGTCAGAGTTCCGGTTTTCCAGATACGCGTCAAGGTCGTTGCGGGCGCGATGACCGATAACGGCTTACTTGTCCGACCTGCGGGGTTGCAACTGTGACATAAAAAGGGAACTGCCGCTCCCTGAGCGGCAGTTCCCTCGCTATGTTTGTCGACAAAGCGCGAATTTAGCGTTCCTGCTGCTTGCGCCAGCGAATTCCGGCTTCCAGAAAGCCGTCGATCTCGCCGTCAAGTACCGCCTGGGGATTACCCACTTCGAAGTCCGTACGCAGGTCCTTAACCATCTGGTAAGGGTGAAGAACGTATGAACGCATCTGGTTGCCCCACGAGTTGCCGCCGTCGCCCTTGAGCGCGTCCATCACGGCCTGCTCCTCCTGGCGGCGGCGTTCGAGCAGCTTCGCCTGGAGGACGTTCATGGCGCTCGCCTTGTTCTGGATCTGGGAGCGCTCGTTCTGGCAGGAGACCACGATGCCGGTCGGGATGTGCGTGATGCGCACCGCGGAGTCGGTCGTGTTGACGCCCTGGCCGCCGGGGCCCGAGGCGCGGTAGACGTCCACGCGCAGCTCGGTCTCGTCGATCTCGACGTGGTCGCTGGACTCGACGACCGGGAGCACCTCGACGCCCGCGAAGGAGGTCTGGCGGCGGCCCTGGTTGTCGAAGGGCGAGATACGGACCAGGCGGTGGGTGCCCTGCTCCACGGAGAGCGTGCCGTACGCGTACGGCGCCTTGACGGCGAAGGTGGTCGACTTGATGCCGGCCTCTTCCGCGTAGGACGTCTCGTACACCTCGGTGCCGTAACCGTTCCGCTCGGCCCAGCGCAGATACATGCGCTGGAGCTGCTCGGCGAAGTCGGCGGCGTCGACCCCGCCCGCCTCGGCGCGGATGTTGACCAGCGCCTCGCGCTCGTCGTACTCGCCGGACAGGAGGGTACGGACCTCCATCTCGTCGAGCGCCTTGCGCACGGACGTCAGCTCGGCCTCGGCCTCGGCGCGGGTGTCGGCGTCGTCCTCGGCCTCGGCCAGTTCGAAGAGGACTTCGAGGTCGTCGATACGGCCGCGGAGCGCCTCCGTCTTGCGGACCTCGGCCTGGAGGTGGGAGAGCTTGCTGGTGATCTTCTGCGCCGCCTCAGGGTCGTCCCAGAGGGACGGCACCGCTGCCTGCTCCTCCAGTACGGCGATGTCTGCCCTCAGTTTGTCGAGGTCCAGGACGGCCTCGATCGACCCCATGGTCGAGGAGAGGGACTTCAGCTCTTCGGATACATCGACGACTGCCACGCACCCAGCCTAACGGCTGGCCGCGCGAACCCCACCCCCGCCGGTGATTCCCGCGACCGGGCCCCATCGGGGCTCGCCCCGCTCGTACGGGCACGGCATACGGGCCACGGTCGTACGGGGTCATGGTCGTACGGGGTCATGGTCGTACGGGGTCATGGTCGTACGGGGTCATGGTCGTACCGGTCACGGCTGTACGGGCCACCGCCACGTACGGGTCACGTCCGTACGTCGCTACGGGACCGGGGACATCGTCTGCTTCGAGTCGCCCGGCGCCCCGTCCGTGCCGTTGCCGCTCGTGGCCAGCCAGCCGCCCACCCCGACGGCCGCGAGCAGCAGGACCGCCGCCGCGCCCAGCGTGATCCGGCGCTTGCGGACCGTCTCCGCCTTGTGGCGGGCCGAGCCCGGCCGGCGCTGCCCCGCCGAGCGGGGGGCGCGGGCGGTGCCGCGGGCGCCGCCCGCCAGTTCGTCGGGGGCCGGGACGCGCATGCTCGTGTGGGTGTCGCGGTTGGAGTCGGGGGCGGCGCCGGGCACGAGCGGGACCGCGCCCCGGCGGCGCGGCTCCGTCCCGGCGGCGGATCCCGGCTCCTGCTCGTCGTAGGACTGCTGGGTGGGCTCGCCCTCCGGTTCGTCCACGTCCAGCGGGGGTATGCCGGCCAGCGTCGGCAGCTGCTCGCGCAGCCGGTCCGCCAGCTCCGAGGCGCGCAGCCGGGAGGCGGGGGCCTTCGCCAGGCACTGGACGAGGAGCTGCCACAGCTCGTCGGGGATGCCGGGCAGCGGGACGACGGTCTCGGTGACATGCCGGCGCAGGACGGCGCCGGGGTGGCCGCCGCCGAACGGCGTGAAGCCGGCGAGCAGCTCGTACAGGACGGTGGCCAGCGCGTAGATGTCGACGGCTGCGCGCGGCGGGAGGCCCTCGACGATCTCGGGGGCCAGATAGTCCGGCGTACCGATGATCTTGGACGCCTTGGTGCGCCGGGGGGTGTCGATCAGCTTGGCGACGCCGAAGTCGGTGAGCAGCGCGGGGTGTGCGCCGCCAGGACCGAGCGGGCCCTCCATGTCGAGCAGGATGTTCTCCGGCTTGACGTCCCGGTGGACGACTCCGGCGGCGTGCGCTGCGGCGAGTCCGTCGGCGACGTCGGCCACTATGGCGACCGCCGCCTCGGGGGCGAGCCGGCGCTCGCGGTCCAGCCGGGTGCGCAGGTCGGTGCCCCTGACCAGCTCCATGACGAGCGCCAGGTCGTTGCCGTCCACCACGAGGTCATGGACGGCTACCACCCGGGGGTGGTCGAGCCCGAGCAGGGCGGTGCGCTCCTGGACGAAGCGTCCGACCAGCTCCTGGTCGGACGCGAGGTCCTCGCGCAGGAGTTTGATGGCGACGGCCCCCTCGGGGCCCTCGCCGAGCCACACCGTGCCCGCGCTGCCCCGCCCCAGGATCTGATGGGCGGTGTACCGGCTGCCGATATTCCGTGCCAAGACTGCTCCCTCAGCGGCTGGCGTTGCCCCTCAAAGTACGCGGGAATCGGGGTGCTCCGTGCCCCTGTTCACGCCGAGCCCTCACTGCGGCGGGCGATATGCGGCACTCCGGGGCTTCTGTTCCCGGAGTGCCGCGGCTGCCGAATCAGCCGCTGAAATCGCTGACGCGCGACGTCCACTCCGACACCTTCGAGATCGCGTCGCCGATGGCGGAGAAGAAGTTCTGGGTGCTGCCGACCCACTCGGGCAGCGGGGTCAGCGTCCACAGGAGCCAGCCGCCGACGAAGAGCAGGATCACCATGAACAGGCAGCCCTTGAGGCAGCCGAGCCCGGGGATCTTCATCGGGTTGGCGCTGCGCTGACGCGGCTCGCGCGGGGGGCGGGGTTCGCGCTGCGGGCGGGGGGCCGGACGCGGGGGCTCCTGCTGCTGCGGAGGCGGCGGGGGCTGTGGCGCGTACCGCTGCTGCTGTTGCTGCGGTGGCTGCTGCTGTTGCGGGGGCCGCTGCGGCCGGCGCTGCGGTCGCTGGGGCTGCTGCTGCCCGGGCGGCGGACCGTACTGCTGCTGGCCCTGCTGCTGGCCCTGCTGCTGGCCCTGCTGCTGCCCGTACTGCTGGCCGTGCTGCTGTCCCTGCTGCGGGTACGGGGCCTGCGGCGGCTGCTGGGGCTGCCGCTGCGGGCGGCGGCGCAGCAGCGGGTCCTCGCTCGGGTCGAGGTACTGCACCTGCGTCTGCTCGTTGCGGTCGCGCGCGGCCTGCAACTGGCCCTGCCAGGGGTGCGGGCCGTCGGGCTCGGACTGCGGTACGGGCGGCATCATCGCGGTCGGTTCGGCGCCGCCGGGCACCGCGCCCGTCGGCAGCACGCTGGTCGCCGCGTTGGGCCCGGTGGTCGGCAGGAAGCTGGTCGCCGCGTTGGGGTCGTAGGAACCCGCGTTGCTCGGCAGGACCTGGGTCGGGTCGGCGGCGGCACCGGCGCCCTCGGCTCCGGGGACCGGCGCGGGCGCCGGGTCAGGGGCGAGGAGCGCGCCGACACCGAGCGCGGCGCTGATCCGGTCGGGGGTGGCGTGCGCGCCGATCCCGTCCGCGACGACCCGCAGGGCGTGCGCGAGGCTCCGGGCGCTGGGCCGCTGGCCGGGCTCCTTGCGCAGGCAGCGCTTGATGACCGTCCACAGCGGTTCCGGCACGTTGCCGGGGCGGCGCGGCTCCTCGCTGAGGTGGCGCTGGAGCACTTCGAGCGCGGTCGCGCCGGCGAACGGCGGCTGCCCGGTGACCAGTTCGTACAGCAGGATGCCCGCGCCGTAGATGTCGACGGCGGAGGTCTGCGGGCGGCCCTCGGCGGACTCCGGCGCGACATAGGCCGGGGTGCCGACGAACTCGTGCGCGCGGGTCAGGCCCGGTGAGTCGGCGAGGCGCGCGATGCCGAAGTCGGTGAGCATCGGGTGCAGCTGGTCGCCGTCGCTCTTCAGCAGGACGTTGGCGGGCTTGAGGTCCCGGTGGACGACACCGTCGTGGTGGCTCGCGCTGAGCGCGTCGGCGATCTGGGCGGTCACCAGGGCCGCCGCGACCGGGCTGAACGGGCCGTTCTCCCGCAGATAGCGGTGCAGATCGGGGCCCTCGACCAGGTCCATGACGAGCGCGAGGAGATCGCCCTCGACCACCAGGTCGCGGGTGCGGACGATATTGGGGTGGGTGAGCCTGAGCAGTACGGAGCGCTCGCGCAGGAAGCGCATCACCACGTCCGGATCGTGCGCCAGCTCCTCCTTGAGGACCTTGATCGCGACGGTCTCGCCGGGCTGGCCCGCCACGGCCGCCTCGGCCCCTGCGGTCTCCCGCTGACGAGCGCGCCACACGGTGCCGGTGGCGCCGCGTCCGATGGGCTCATCGAGCAGATATTTGCTGCCTACGGGCCGCACTCCATGCGCTCCCTGCTGTTCGTGGTCGTCACTCGTCCCGGCCCCGCCGGGGTCCGACCCACTGTAGACCGGCCGGACGGGTCCCCGAGTGGGATGCCGAGTGGATCACAGGTCCGGCCCGTTCGAAGGATTTCGAAGGACTCTGGAGGGGAGAGACGCCGTCATCGTACGGATGGTTGCCGGGAAGCGCCGTCGAGGACGTCACAGACGATCCCAAGCCGTATCGAAGCGGTATCCAAGCAGGCGGTTTTGCGCCAACCGCCGACCATTCAAGATCACTTGTCACCGGTCGCCGGGCGTGTTGTCAGTGGCAGGTGCGAGGATGCCCCCAGCACGCGGCGTGTGGAATGGGGAATGACACCGCCCGTGCCGACCTGTACCGGACGACGCGTCCGTGCGCGGTGGGGGATGGGCGGGACCTGGACATTCCCCTGCGTACTCCGCGCAGAAGGGACCGCTGACGGCGATGCAGATCCGGCTGACCGTCCTCGCGCCACGCGGCGGCCACGCCGCCGGGCGGCCGTGCGACGTGCTCGTCACCGCCCCGCCAGGGACGGCGCTCGCGGCCGTCGCCTCCGGCCTGGCCACCGCCGCCGCGGGCCCCGACGCCTCCGGCGCCGTCGTCCTCTACTCCGGCCGCGAGCGGCTCGACGCGCAGCGCCGCACCCTGGGCGAGCCCCCGCTGATCGACGGCGCGGTGCTCTCCCTCCAGGTCCCCGGCGAGGACGACACGCCCGAGGACGACGTCCCGGCCCGGCTCCATGTGGTCGCGGGTCCCGACGCGGGCGGGGTGCATCTGCTGCACGGCGGCCGGATCAGGATCGGCCGCTCCGGCGACGCCGATGTCCCGCTGGACGACCCGGACGTGTCCCGGCTGCACTGCGCCGTGACGGTCGCCGAGGACGGTTCTGTCACGGTCGCGGACCTGTCCTCGACGAACGGGACGACGCTGGAGGGCGTCCGGGTCGGCGAACGGCCGGTCCCGCTGCCCTCCGGCGCGCTGCTGCGGATCGGCGAGTCCGCGCTGCGCCTGACGACCGGCGCGCGGGCGGCCGAGCGACCGCCCGCGCGGCCGACGGCGCCGGACGGCGAGGGCCATCTGCGGCTCGTCGACCCGGCCGGCCGCACGGGCGACGCGGGTGCGGATACGGACACGGGTGCAGATACGGATACGGATACCGGGGCCCGAGCCACGGATGCCCACGCCTACCCCGGACACGTGCACGGAAACGGAAACGGCCCCGCGGGCCCCTCGGCCGCCCTGCCGTACGGGACCTCCCCGGGCGGCACGGGCCGGGCGCCGTACCGGACGGGGGCGTCGAGCCGGATCCCCGGGCCGCAGTACGGCGAACCGGAGTACGGCGGCTCGCAGTACGGCAGCCCGCCGGGCACCCCGCGCGTGCCGGACCCGCGCGCCGAGGACACGCACTACGCCGGTGGCCGCGGCCACGGCCCCGCGCCGGAAGGGCCGGGCGCGGGCGCGTACGAACCGCTCCGTACGGACCACGGAACGCACGGCAGGGCCGTGACGCGGGACCGGCGGGAGAACGGGGCCGCCCCGTCGCACGCCCGTACGCACAGCCCGGCGGACGGCACCGGCACGGCCACCAACCCCGGCATCAGCACCGGTATCGCTCCGGGCTTCGACGGACCGGCACCCGCACCGTCCCCGGCCTCCCGGCGGCAGGACACGCCCCCGCGCGGCACCGAGCCGCCCCGTACCCCCCGCGGCACCGACGCCGCTGCCACCGCCGACGCGACCGGCCCTGGCGACGCGCCCGCCGCCGAGGCTCCGGACGCGGCGGCCCGGCGGCGCGGCGGCATAGGCGCCTGGGCGCGCCGGCTCGCCGGGGGCCGCGGCGAGGAGCCGCCCGAGGCCGTTCCGGGACCGCCGGACCCCGCCGGGGCCCCCGGCCATGCCCCGCGCGCCGAGATCTGGCCCGACCCGGCCGCCGTCCTGCTGACCGCGCTCGGCCCCGGCCCCCGGCTGTGGGAGCGGGGCGCCCGCCACGCGGACGCGTTCGGCGTCCGGCTGGGCACGGCGGACCGGCCGACCGCCGACGGTACGGGCGCGCTGCCGCTCGTCCCGGTGACGGTCGGGCTGCGCGAGGCGGGCTCGCTCGGCCTCGCGGGTCCCCGGGAGCGGCTGACGGGGCTCGCCCGGTGGGCCGTGGCCCAGCTCGCCGTGCTGCACTCCCCCGTCGATCTGGAGATCGTCCTGATCAGCGCGGACCGCGCGCAGAGCCTGGAGCGGCGCAAACGGGACTGGGGCTGGCTCGGCTGGCTCCCGCACGTCCGCCCGGCGCACGGCCAGGACTGCCGGCTGCTGCTCGCGTACGACCGCGACCAGGCGGCGGCCAGGATCGCCGAGCTGACCCGCCGGCTCGACGAAGGACCGCTGGGCGCCGGCTGGGCCTCGGCCGATCCGTGGACGGTCACGGAGGCCGGTGCCCGGCACGAAGGACCGCACACCCTGGTGATCGTCGACGGCGACCCCGGATCCGCCGCGCTGCGCGAGGCGACGGCGCAGCTGGCCCAGGGCGGCGCCGCCGCCGGGGTCCATCTGATCTGTCTGGCCGAGACCCCGTCCGCCGCCCCGGACTCGCCGGTCGCGGCGGTGTACGAGACGGCGTGCGCGGCCTCGCTGCCCTTCCGTGAGTGCGGGGCCGTCGCCCTGCTCAGCGGCGATGTGGCCACCGCGCTGCGGCTGCTGCGTACGGCGGTGGGACAGCCCGCCGGGCACGGCTCGGTCGCGGTGGTGGACGCGGTCTCGACCGCCTGGGCCGAGCGGTTCGGCCGGGCGCTGGCGCCCCTGCGGGCGGCGGCCGGCAGCGGCCGGGACCGGCCGGCGACGGCGCTGCCGCGCGTGTCCCGGCTCCTCGACGAGCTGGGTCTCGCCCGCGCCACCCCGGCGTCCCTGATGGCCCGTTGGGCGTCCGCCGCGGACCGTACGGACGACTGCACGGTGGTGCTCGGCGCCGGGCCGCGCGGCCCGGTGAGCGTCGATCTGCTGGAGGAGGGGCCCCATCTGCTGATCGAGGGCCCCGCGGGCAGCGGCCGTACGGAGCTGCTGCGGTCGATCGCGGCGTCCCTGGCCGCCGCCGCCCGCCCCGACCGGCTGGGGCTGCTGCTGGTCGACGGCTCGGGCGGCGAGCGCGACGACGCGGCCGGCGGGCTGTCCGTCTGTACGGAACTCCCGCACGCGACCGAGCATTTGGTGGCCTCCGACCCGGTGCGGATGCGGGAGTTCGCGCAGGCGCTTGGCGCGGAGCTGAAGCGCAGGGCGGAGCTGCTCGGCCGGCTGGACTTCGCCGAGTGGCAGCGCGGCCAGGAGACCAGGGACCGGGAGACCAGGGAGCGGGTGATCGGCCCGCGCGCGCCGGGCGCCACGGAGCAGCGGGCCGATCAGCGGGCAGGCAAGCGCGGGGAGCAGACGCGTACGGAGGTACGTACGGAATCGTTCCGCGCCGACCCGTACAGCACGGACCCGGCCCGCCCCGACTCTCCCCAACAGAGCCGCGACCGCGACCGGGAGGGCCGTCCGCCCGCCGCCCTGCCCCGTCTGGTCGTCCTGGTCGACGACTTCGACGCGCTGGTCGCGCCCGCGCTCGGCAGTCCTGGCCGGCCCGCCGCCGGTTCCGTCGTCCGGGCGCTGGAGGCGGTGGCCAGGGACGGTGAGCGGCTCGGCGTGCATCTGGTGGCGGCCTCGGCCCGCCCCGAACGTACGGTCGACACGGAGCTGGCCCACGGCGCGCGGCTCCGCGTCGTACTGGACCTGCCGCCCGCCGCGCCCGCCCCGGACGAACCGGCCCCGGGACGCGGCCGGCTGGGCCATCCGGACGGCCGGGTCACCCCGTTCCAGGGCGGCCGTGTCACCGGCCGCATTCCCCGTACGGCCACACAGCGGCCGACCGTCGTGGTGCTGGAGTGGGAGCGGATGGGCGATCCGCCGGCCCGCCGCCCGGTCCGCGAGCTGGGGAACGGTCCGACGGATCTGGCGCTGCTCGCCAGCGCGCTGGAGCGGGCCGCCCGTTCCGTCGACGCCGTCCCGGTCGCCCCACTGACCCCGGCCCACCCCTGAGGATCCGTTGTCCCACGAAGATCCCATACGTCCTTGCCGGCACGTCACGAGGCCATCACGATAGGTGAGTTGAGGCCGGGATCGGTATTGCGGCCCCCGGTCACCCGGCGTAGGACTGTGCGCACGGGACGCGAGCAGAGCCGCCACGTCACGGCCGCGACGCCGCGCCCGTATGCGTAGACCGTACGCACACGGGAAGAAACGGGGCAGTGATGCGCACAACGCGCGAAGAGAGCAAGCTACTTGGTACCGGAAAGGTGCCGGGCACCGGCCGGGACGGCGTGCCGGGTCCTGTCGGGCGCCGGGCCGCCGTGGCGCTCGTCGCCGTCGGCGCCCTGTCACTGGCCCTGACCGGCTGCGGCGGATCGGGCGGCTCCGGGGACGGCAAGGGGTCAGGATCGGGGGGCGGTTCGGCGGATCCGTCGGCCGTCTCGGTCCAACTCCCCAAGCTGGACGGCGAGAAGATCCAGGTCGCGGCCGTGTGGACCGGATCCGAGCAGAAGAACTTCACCAAGGTGCTGACCGAGTTCGAGAAGCGCACCGGCGCGACGGTCACCTTTGTCCCCGCGCAGGACCCCATCGTCAACTTCCTGGGCACGAAGATCGCCGGGGGCAGTCCGCCCGATGTGGCGCTGCTCCCCCAGGTCGGCGCGGTCCAGCAGGCCGTCGAGAAGAAGTGGGCCAAGCCGGTCGGCGCCGAGGCCAAGGCCCAGCTGGCGGAGAACTACGACCAGGGCTGGCAGGATCTCGGCGCCGTGGACGGCGAGCAGTACGCCGTGTACTTCAAGGCCGCCAACAAGTCGCTGATCTGGTACAACAACGCCGCCTTCGAGAACGCGGGCGCCTCCGTGCCGAAGACCTGGCCGGACTTCCTGGCGACGGCCGAGACGATCTCCGCCTCCGGGGTCACCCCGGTGTCGGTCGGCGGCGCCGACGGCTGGACCCTCACCGACTGGTTCGAGAACATCTATCTGTCGCAGGCGGGCCCGGAGAAGTACGACCAGCTGGCGAAGCACGAGATCAAGTGGACCGATCCGTCCGTGAAGGACGCGCTGACCACGCTCGGCCAGCTCTTCGGCAAGCCGAGCCTGATCGCCGGCGGCACGGACGGCGCGCTCCAGACGGAGTTCCCGGCGTCCGTCACCCAGACGTTCACCGGCGGTGACCAGCCGAAGGCCGCGATGGTCTTCGAGGGCGACTTCGTCAGCGTCAACATCGCGGAGACCGACTCCAAGATCGGTACGGACGCGAAGGTCTTCCCGTTCCCCGCGGTCGGCGCGGACTCGCCGGTGGTCACGGGCGGCGACGCGGCCGTGGCACTCAAGGACACCAAGGGCGCGCAGGCGCTGCTGACCTTCCTGGCCTCGGTGGACGCCGCGAAGATCTGGGCCGGGTCGGGCGGCTTCGTCTCGCCGAACAAGTCCCTGGACGTCGCCGCGTATCCGAACGACGTCCAGCGCGACATCGCCAAGGCGCTGATCGCGGCGGGCGACGACTTCCGCTTCGACATGTCGGACCAGATGCCGCAGTCGTTCGGCGGTACGCCCGGCAAGGGCGAGTGGAAGGCCCTCCAGGACTTCCTGAAGAACCCGAAGGACATCGCGGGTGTCCAGCAGCAGCTGGAATCGGCCGCGGCCAAGGCGTACAAGAGCTGACGGGGTGACGTCCCCGGTCGAGGGGGGCGCCGTGCCGGCGCCCCCCGTTCCCCGTACACGTAAGAGCGTGACAGGCACACGCAAAGTCGTCGCGGCCGCTTTTCTGCTGCCCGCGCTGGTGCTGCTGGGCGCGCTCGTGGTCTACCCCATCGGGTTCTCGGTCTACCGGTCGTTCTTCGACAAGGCGGGCACCGGCTTCGCCGGGTTCGGCAACTATGTGGAGCTGTTCACCGACGACACGATCCTGACCGCCGTCAAGAACAACGCGATCTGGGTGGTGGTGGCGCCGACCGTGGCGACCGCGCTCGGCCTGATCTTCGCCGTACTCACCGAACGCGTCAGCTGGGGCACGGCCTTCAAGCTGGTCGTCTTCATGCCGATGGCCATCTCCATGCTCGCCGCGGGCATCATCTTCCGGCTGGTGTACGAGCAGGACCCGGCGCGCGGCGTCGCCAACGCGGTGGTGGTCGGCGTGCACGACACCTTCAGCGACGCGGCCGGCTATCCGAGGGCGCACCCGCTGCCGGTCCATCCGCTGGAGGCGGGCGAGGACGGCGCGTTCGTCAGCAAGGAACCGGCGCGCACCGGTACGCGGGCCCTGCTGCCGCTGGTCGGGGTCGCCCCCGCCAAGATGCCGTCGGACGCGCGCCCGGCGGCGGAGGCGGCGCCGGAGGCGGGCCGGGTCACCGGTACGGCCTGGCTGGACTTCACCCCGGGCGGCGGTGGGAAGCCCAATGTCATCGACCCCAGGGAGCTGGGGCTCAAGGGGCTCAAGGTGGAGGCGGTGAAGGACGGCAAGGTCGTGGCCGCCACCACGGCACGCGCCGACGGTACGTTCAGCCTCCCGGCGGCGGCCGACGGAGCCCTGCTCCGGCTGCCCGGCGCCAACTTCGAGGAGCCGTACAACGGCGTGACCTGGCTCGGTCCCTCCCTGATCACCCCGGCGATCATCGGCAGCTATCTGTGGATGTGGGCCGGGTTCGCGATGGTGCTGATCGCGGCGGGGCTGGCGAGCGTGCCCCGGGAGCTGATGGAGGCCGCGCGGGTGGACGGCGCGACGGAGTGGCAGGTCTTCCGCCGGATCACCGTGCCGCTGCTGGCGCCGGTCCTCGCGGTCGTCACGGTCACCCTGATGATCAATGTGCTGAAGATCTTCGACCTGGTCATGATCATCACGCCGGACTCCTCGGAGGCCGCCGCGAATGTGCTGGCGCTCCAGCTCTACCGCTCGTCGTTCGGCACGGACGCGGATCTCGGGGTCGGCAGCGCCATCGCCGTACTGATGCTGCTGCTGGTGCTGCCGGTGATGCTGTTCAACATCCGGCGCATGCGGAAGGAGACCGGCCGATGACCACCGAGTCCATCACGGTCAAGGCGAAGCCGTCCCTCGGCGGCCGGATCGCGGCACGCGCGGGCGGCGGCGCGGTGCGGGTCTTCCTGGTCCTGGTCGGCCTGTTCTGGCTGATGCCGGCCATCGGCCTGCTGATCTCGTCGCTGCGCGCGCCCTCCGACATCAACGCGAGCGGCTGGTGGAAGGTCTTCACGGCCCCCGCGCAGCTCACCACCGACAACTACGCGCGGCTGCTGGAGAACGGCACGATCACCCACTCGCTGCTCTCCACCATCATGATCACCGTCCCGTCGACGGTCCTCGTGGTGGTGATCGGCTCCCTCGCCGCGTACGCCTTCGCCTGGCTCGACTTCCCGGGCCGCGACTGGTGGTTCCTGGGGGTCGTGGCGCTGCTGGTGGTGCCCGTACAGGTGGCGCTGGTGCCGGTGGCGAAACTCTTCGGTGCCATCGGCATTTTTGAGACAACCTTCGGCGTGATCATCTTCCATGTCTCCTTCGGGCTGCCCTTCGCGATCTTCCTGCTGCGGAACTTCTTCGCGGAGATCCCGAGGGAGCTGCTGGAGGCCGCGCGGCTCGACGGGGCGGGCGAGCTGCGGCTGTTCACCCGGGTCGTGATGCCGCTGGGCGGTCCCGCGATCGCCTCGCTGGGCATCTTCCAGTTCCTCTGGGTCTGGAACGACATGCTGGTCGCGCTGATCTTCGCGGACTCCAAGAACCCGCCGATCACGGTCGCGCTCCAGCAGCAGGTACGGCAGTTCGGCAACAACATCGATGTGCTCGCGCCCGGCGCGTTCGTGTCGATGATCATCCCGCTGGCGGTGTTCTTCGCGTTCCAGCGGCAGTTCGTGTCCGGGGTGATGGCGGGCGCGGTGAAGTAATACCTGGTGCGGCAGCACCTGGTGAGTACGGGACGAGCAGGACGAGCGGAACGAGCGGGCGCCGGCGTGCGCCCGCTCAGTTCTTGAGCGCGCCGACCGCCGAGGCCGCCAGGTCGTCGAGGTACCCCTTGGGCAGATCGCCCCGTACCACCACGAGCCGCCAGTAGAGCGGTCCGATGATCAGATCGAGCGCGCGGTCGGGGTCCGTGCCCTCGGGGAGTTCGCCGCGCTCCACCGCCTCGCGGACGATGACGGCGGCGATGCCCTGCTGCTCGTCCAGCAGGGCCGCCTTGATCGCGTCGGAGATCTCGGGGTGCCGGGCCGCCTCCACCAGCAGATCGGGGATGACCTGCGAGGCGACCGGGTGGCGCAGGGCGTGCGAGGCCACTTCGAGCAGGGCGCGCACATCCCCGTACAGCGAACCGGTCGCGGGCGCCGGCAGTCCCCGCGTCGCGAAGGCCGAGACCAGGTCGAGGACGAGCGCCAGCTTGGACTTCCAGCGGCGGTATACGGCGGTCTTGCCGACCCCGGCCCGGCGTGCGATGCCCTCGATGGACATCCGGGCGAACCCGACCGCCGCCAGCTCGTCGAAGACGGCCGCGCGGATGGCGTCGGTCACGTCCTCCCGGAGCACGGCGGCGCCCGCCGGGACGCGGCGAGCGGTGCGGTGGTCGGCCGGGGGGCGGGATTCCGTAGTCATCACGGCCGAGCATAGCGGCATCGGCGTCACGACGACACGGTTGCGTTGCGACGTTCTCCGGCCTACCTTGTCGTTACGACGATACGGACCCGTTCCGACGTCAAGGGGCGGTAAAGCACGTCAAGGGATCACCAAGGAAAGCCGCCCCACCCGCCTCCGCACCGCCTCCGCACCGCCAACGCCTCGTAGCAGCCACCGTCTCCGTAACAGCCACCGTCGAAAGCGACACTGTGAGCCAGACGATCGCACCGCCCTCCCCACCGGCCCCCGGAACCGCCGGCACCACCGGCACCACCGAGACCGACCTCAGCGCCCTGGCCCTCCGCCACGGCCTGACCGTGAGCGGCGCCCGCCCGCCCCTGCCGGAGTACGTCGGCCGGCTCTGGTCGCGGCGGCACTTCATCACCGCGTTCGCCACCGCACGCCTGACCGCCCAGTACAGCCAGGCGAAACTCGGCCAGATCTGGCAGATCATGACCCCGCTGCTCAACGCGGCGGTCTACTACTTCATCTTCGGAGTCCTGCTCAACACCAGGCGCGGGGTCGCCGACTTCATCCCGTTCCTGGTGACGGGCGTGTTCATCTGGACGTTCACCTCGAACTCGATCATGGCGGGCACCCGCGCGATCTCCGGCAACCTCGGCCTCGTCCGCGCGCTGCACTTCCCGCGCGCCGCCCTGCCGATCGGGCTCGCCCTCCAGCAGCTCCAGCAACTGCTGTTCTCGATGGGCGCGCTGGTCGTCATCCTGGTCTGCCTCGGCCAGTACCCGACGGGCAGCTGGCTGCTCGCCGTACCCGCGCTGCTGCTCCAGTCGCTGTTCAACACCGGCATCTCGATGATCGTGGCGCGGCTCGCCGCCAAGACCCCGGACATCTCGCAGCTGATGCCGTTCCTGCTGCGTACCTGGATGTATGTCTCAGGGGTGATGTGGAGCGTCGACAAGGTGACGAGCGGCGACCACCTGCCCCGCTTCGTCACGGTGGCCCTGGAGTGCAATCCGGCCGCCGTCTACATCGACCTGATGCGCTTCGCGCTCGTCGACAGCTTCACCGCCGCCCAACTGCCCCCGCACATCTGGGCCGTGGCGCTCGGCTGGGCGCTGCTCGCGGGCGTCGGCGGATTCCTGTTCTTCTGGCGCGCCGAGGAGGAGTACGGACGTGGCTGACCTCGAACCCACCCCCACCGTCGTCGTCGACGGCGTCCACATCACCTACAAAGTCCACGGCACCAAGGGCGGCCGGGGCAGCGCCACCTCCGCCCTCAGCCGTATCGTCTCGCGCCGGTCCGCGCCCGGCGTGCGCGAGGTGCACGCGGTCAAGGGCGTCAGCTTCGCCGCGTACAAGGGCGAGGCCGTCGGCCTCATCGGCTCCAACGGCTCCGGCAAGTCCACCCTGCTCAAGGCCATCGCCGGACTGCTGCCGCCCACCGAGGGACGGGTGTTCACCCGGGGCCAGCCGTCGCTGCTCGGCGTCAACGCGGCGCTGATGGCCGATCTGACCGGCGAGCGCAACGTCATCCTCGGCGGCCTGGCCATGGGCATGTCGCGCGAGCAGGTCCGTACCCGCTACGACGACATCGTGGAGTTCTCCGGCATCAACGAGAAGGGCGACTTCATCTCGCTGCCGATGCGCACGTACTCCTCCGGGATGGGCGCCCGGCTGCGGTTCTCGATCGCCGCCGCCAAGAGCCATGACGTCCTGCTGATCGACGAGGCGCTCTCCACCGGCGACGCGAAGTTCCAGCGCCGCAGCCAGCGCCGTATCACCGAACTGCGCGAGCAGGCCGGCACGGTCTTCCTCGTCAGCCACAGCAACCAGTCCATCCTGGAGACCTGCGACCGGGCGATCTGGCTGGAGTCGGGGACGCTGCGGATGGACGGTCCCACGGAGGACGTCGTCGCGGCGTACGACGAGTTCACCAGCAAGGGCAAGGAGAAGGCCCCCGAGAAGAAGCCCTGAGAGCCGAACGGAAGGGGCGCCCGGCTCACCACGAGCCGGGCGCCCCTTCATCTCACGCGCCTACGCGTCAGCTCCGCGTCCGCAGCAGCGTCCGCATCGTCCGCATCGCGACCGACAGATTCGCCAGGTCGAAGGTGTCCGACCCCTGGATCTCGTCCAGCGTGGCGCGCGACCGGCCCAGGATCGCCGCGTTCTTCTCCTCCCACGCCGTGAACCGCTCCTCGGGCGTCGAGTCGCCGTTCCCCACCGCCAGCACATCCGCTGTCAGCGCCGCGTGCGCCGCGTACAGGTCCTCGCGGATGGAGGCGCGGGCCATGGACTGCCAGCGGTCGGCCCGCGGCAGCTCGATGATCCGGTCCATCAGCCGGGTGATCCGCAGCCGGTCCCCGAGGTCGTAGTACACCTCGGCGACGGCGAGCGGGCCCTGGTCCGTACGGTCCGCGATCGCCACGACGTCCAGCGCCGGGAAGGCCGACGAGAACCCGGCCACCCGCAGCGCCAGCTCCTCCGGGACACCCGCGCCCGTCAGCTCGGCCAGGATGCCCTGGTACCACTCCAGCTCGGCGCCGCGCAGCATCGTCGGCAGCTGCGCCCAGACCCGCTCCACACCCGCGGCGAAGAACTCGATGGTCCCGGCGATCTCCAGCGGCTGCGGCCGGTTGCCCAGCAGCCAGCGCGTACCGCGCTCGACCAGCCGCCGGCTGTGCAGCCGGATCCGGGTCTGCACAGCGGCCGGGACGCGGTTGTCGAGCGCCTCGACGGCGTCCCAGACCGCGTTCAGCCCGAAGATCTCCCGGGCCGCGGTCTGCGCCCGTACGATCTCCTCGACCGACGCGCCGGTCTCCTCGCGCAGCCGGTGCAGGAAGGTCGAACCGCCCGCGTTGACGGTGTCGTTGACCAGCACCGTCGTGATGATCTCGCGGCGCAGCGCGTGCCCGTCGATCTGCTCGGCGAACCGCTCGCGCAGCTGCCGCGGGAAGTACGCGTGCAGCAGCTTGCGCAGATACGGGTCGTCCGGCAGGCCCGTGTGGATCAGCTCGTCGGCCGCCGTGATCTTGGTGTAGGCCAGCAGCACGGCCAGCTCCGGCTGGGACAGCCCCTTCCCGGCGGCGAGCAGTTCGCGGATCTGCCGGTCGGACGGCAGGAACTCCAGCGGCCTGTTGAGGTGCCCGTCCCGCACCAGCCGGCGCATGTAGCGCTGGTGCGCGTGGAGCAGCGAGGGCGCCTGTGCGCAGGCGTTGCCGAGCGCCGTGTTCTGCGCGTAGTTGTTGCGCAGGACGAGCGCGCCGACCTCGTCGGTCATCTCGGCGAGCAGCGTGTTGCGCTGCTTGACGGTCATGTCGCCGTTCGTGACCAGCCCGTTGAGCAGGATCTTGATGTTCACCTCGTGGTCGGAGGTGTCCACGCCCGCGCTGTTGTCGATGGCGTCCGTGTTGATCTTGCCGCCCGCGCCGTCGGCGCCGCCGCGCCGGGCGAACTCGATCCGCCCGAGCTGGGTCAGCCCCAGGTTGCCGCCCTCGCCGACGACCTTGACGCCCAGATCCTCGCCGTTGACGCGGATCGCGTCGTTGGCCTTGTCGCCGACGTCGGCGTCCGTCTCGGTGGACGCCTTGACGTACGTACCGATGCCGCCGTTCCACAGCAGGTCCACCGGGGCCTGGAGGATCGCCTTCATCAGCTCGGCGGGCGTCAGCTTCGTGACCCCGGGCTCGATCCCGAGGGCCTCGCGCACATGTGCGTTGACCGGGATCGACTTCGCGGTACGGGGATGGATCCCGCCGCCCTGCGAGAGCAGCCCCTTGTCGTAGTCGGCCCACGACGAGCGCGGCAGCTCGAAGAGCCGGCGGCGCTCGGCGTACGAGGTGGCCGCGTCGGGGTGCGGGTCGAGGAAGATGTGCCGGTGGTCGAAGGCCGCGACGAGCCGGATGTGCTCGGAGAGCAGCATTCCGTTGCCGAACACGTCGCCGGACATGTCACCGACGCCGACGACGGTGAAGTCCTCGGACTGGGTGTCGTGGCCCAGCTCGCGGAAGTGCCGCTTGACGGACTCCCAGGCGCCGCGCGCCGTGATGCCCATGCCCTTGTGGTCGTAGCCCGCGCTGCCGCCGGAGGCGAAGGCGTCACCGAGCCAGAAGTCGTAGGAGAGCGCGACACCGTTGGCGATGTCGGAGAAGCTCGCGGTGCCCTTGTCGGCGGCGACGACCAGATAGGTGTCCTCGCCGTCGTGCCGCACCACATCGGCCGGGGGCACGACCTCGCCCGCGACCATGTTGTCCGTGATGTCGAGCAGCGCCGAGATGAAGATCTTGTACGAGGCGATGCCCTCGGCCATCCAGGCGTCCCGGTCGGCGGCCGGATCGGGCAGCTGCTTGGCGACGAAGCCGCCCTTGGCGCCGACCGGCACGATCACCGTGTTCTTGACCATCTGCGCCTTGACCAGGCCGAGGATCTCCGTACGGAAGTCCTCGCGCCGGTCCGACCAGCGCAGCCCGCCGCGCGCGACCTTGCCGAAGCGCAGGTGGACGCCCTCGACGCGCGGGGAGTACACCCAGATCTCGTACGCGGGGCGGGGCGCGGGCAGATCGGGGATGGCCTGCGGGTCGAACTTCATCGACACGTAGTCGTGGAACCCGCCCCCGCTCCTCCTCTGGAAGAAATTGGTCCGCAGGGTGGCCTTGATGAGGGTGAGGAAGGAGCGCAGGATCCGGTCCTCGTCCAGGCTCGCGACCTGGTCCAGGGCCCCGTCCAGCTCCTCCAGCATCGCTTCGGTCAGCTCGATGCCGGCGCTCTGGCGCTCCGGCGACATCCGGGCCTCGAAGAGGGAGATCAGCAGCCGGGTGGTGTGGACGTTGTCGCGGAGGGTGTCCTCCATGTAGTCCTGGCTGAACGTCGAGCCCGACTGGCGCAGGTACTTGGCGTACGCGCGCAGCACCATCGCCTGCCGCCAGTCCAGACCGGCCCGCAGGACGAGCGAGTTGAAGCCGTCGTTCTCCGCGGCGCCGGTCCAGACCGCGGCGAACGCGTTCTGGAAGCGCTCGCGGTCGTCCTCCGTCAGATAGTCGCCGCCCCCGGACCCGCCGCCCTGCGGCAGCCGCAGGCCGAAGTCGTAGATCCAGGAGGTCGTACGGTCCGAGCAGCGCAGCTCGTAGGGGCGCTCGTCGACGACCTCGACGCCGAGCCGCTGGAGCACCGGGAGGACGGCGGAGAGGGAGACCTGCTCGCCCGAGCGGTAGATCTTGAAGCGCCGCTCGCCGGGGCCCGCGCCGACCGGCTCGTAGAGGGAGAGCGAGAAGTCGGCGGTCGACTTGTCGAGCGCCTCCAGGTGGGCCAGGTCGGCCACGGCCGCGCGGGGGGTGTGGTCGGCCTTGTACCCCTCGGGGAAGCCGCCGCCGTACCGGCGCAGCAGCTCGGCCGCGCGCTCCTCGCCGCACTCGGCGTTCAGCGCCTCGCCGAAGGCGTCGGACCAGGAGCGGGCGGCGGCGACGAGCCGGGCCTCGATCCGGTCCGTGTCGGCGTCGGTGAGCTTGACCAGCTCCGTGCCCCGGGGGACGCGGACCACGAAGTGCAGCCGCGAGAGAACCGATTCTGTGTTCCACGCGGTGAAGTCGACGCTGGTGCCGCCCAGCTCCTCCTTCAGGATGTCCACGAGCCGCAGCCGCACACCGGTGGTGTAGCGGTCGCGCGGCAGGTAGACGAGGGCCGAGTAGTAGCGCCCGTACTCGTCCTGCCGGAGGTAGAGCCGCAGCCTGCGGCGCTCCTGGAGGTAGAGCACGCTGGTGACGATGGAGCGGAGTTCGTCGACGGGGGTCTGGAACAGCTCGTCGCGCGGGTACGTCTCCAGGATCTGGAGCAGGTCGCGGCCGTCGTGGCTGTCGGGCGAGAAGCCCGCGCCCTCCAGCACCTCGGCGACCTTGCGCCGGATCACCGGGACACGGCGTACGGACTCGGTGTACGCGGCCGAGGAGAACAGCCCGAGGAAGCGCCGCTCCCCGACGACATTGCCCTTGGCGTCGAACTTCTTGACCCCGACGTAGTCGAGGTAGCTGGGCCGGTGCACGGTGGCGCGGCTGTTGGCCTTGGTGAGGACGAGCAGCTTGTGCTCGCGGGCCTTGGCGCGGGCGTCGGCGGGCAGCCGGCTGAAGGACGGGCTGACCGGGTGGTCGTCGTCCTCCGCGTGGTGGACCGGGTCGGAGCGCAGCACGCCGAGCCCGGTGCCGGCCACGGCGGACAGGGCGTCGCTGTCGGTGAGTTGGTACTCGCGGTAGCCCAGGAAGGTGAAGTGGTCGGCGGCGAGCCAGCGCAGCAGCTCCCGCGCCTCCTCGACCTCCTGGTCCCGCAGATCGTCGGCGGTGGGCTCGCCGGGCAGCTCCTCGGCGATGCGCAGCGCGGCATCGCGCATCTTCTCCCAGTCCTCGACGGTCTCGCGGACGTCGGACAGGACGCGCAGCAGGTCGGCGGTCATCTGCTTGAGGTCGGCGCGCTCGGTCTCGCGGTCGACCTCGACATGGATCCAGGACTCGGTGACCGCGTCGTGCGGGCGCTCCGCCCCGGTGGCCGTCCCCTCGGGGAGCACCTCGATGAGCTTGCCGGTGACATCGCGGCGGACGATGACCTGCGGGTGGACGACCGCGTGGATGCCGCGGTTCTGCCGGGACAGCTCGTTGGTGACGGAGTCGACGAGGAAGGGCATGTCGTCGGTGACGACCTCGACGACGGAGTGGCTGCACGTCCAGCCGTTCTCCTCGACCGTCGGGGTGTGCACGCGTACGCTCGCGGTCCCCTGGGGCCGGTTCGCGGCGAGGCGGTAGTGGGAGAGCGCGGCGCCGGCGATGTCGAGCGGATCGCGGCCCGCGAGATCCTCGGGAGCGGTGTGCAGGTAGTAGCGCTGGAGGTACGCCAGAAGCGCGTCCTTGCCGCCCGGACCGCCCGGACCGCCGGGGCCGTGGTCGGCGGTGTGGGTCCCGGCCGGGGCGCCGTCAGGGCCGGGGCTGTGCCCGGGACCCCACGTACCCCCCGCCGGTCCGCTCTCAGCGGCCAGGGCCGCCTGTTCGAGCAGCTCGGCCTTGGCTTCGTCCAGCTTGGTGTGCATGTCCTCTGGCTCCTGTCGCGCGCCGTTGCGTGACGTAGGTGAAGGAAGCGACACAACGCCACGACGCGGGGTTTCCGGTCTGAGTCGACGTTATGCCGCCATGAGAGATGTCCGGGGCCTTATTGGCGAATTCTGGCCGCCGGCCCGGTCCCGGGGCGTGTCGCGCACGTCCCGGCCGGCTCACGACGACGAGGGCGCGGCACTCCGGATGACCAGCGGTCGCCCGGGCGCGATGGCGCTCCGGGCGCGGGGCGGGGGCTTCGCTGCCCCCACGGCGTATCGCGCTGATCACGGGCACAAGGCTATCGCTCTCCACCGGGGGCACGTCATGGACCGCTTATGTACAAAAGGAAGACCAGGAGTTGGCCATACCGGCCAGACGCGAGGCCGCACGGGTGCGGGTAGGTACGGCGCGCGACAGGTAGGCCGCACGGGCAGGTCGTACGGGCAGGTCGTACGGGCAGGTCGTACGGCTAGGTACGGCGCGCGCGTACGGCCGTCAGCGGGACGTCAGCGGGACGTCAGCGGGACGTCAGATCCCCCGCCACGGCGACCGCCTCCGCGAGGCTGTCGACGACCGGAACGCCGACGGCCTCCAGCGCGGCCCGGCTGTGCGAGCCCCCGGTGTACAGCACGGCCCGCGCGCCGACATGGGCCGCCGCCATCGCGTCGTCGACCGCGTCGCCGATCACCACCGTGCGCTCGGCCGCTATCTCACCGGCGGCGGCCAGCGCGGCCAGATGGCGCTCCATGTGCACGGCCTTGCCGCCGCCCGAGGGACCCGTACGCCCGTCGATCCGGACGAAGTGGCGGTCGATGCCGTACCCCTTCACCACCGGGACCAGCTCCGCGTGCCCGTACAGGCTCAGCAGCGACTGGCTGCCGCCCTCGGCCACCCAGCCCGCGAGCAGCTCCTCGGCGCCCGCCGTCAGCCCGCAGTCCACGCGGCGCGCGTGGTAGTGCCGGTGGAAGACCTCGTCCATGACGGCCCACTCGGCGTCGCTCGGCAGCCGGCCCATCAGCCGCTCGTAGAACTTGGGAACCGGAACGCAGTACAGCTCGCGGTAGCGCTCCAGGCTGATCGGGTCGAGCCCCGTCTCCGCGAAGGCGGCGTTGGTCGCCCCGATGACCGCCTGGATGTCGTCGAGGATCGTGCCGTTCCAGTCCCAGACCAGATGTGCGCTCTGCTTCCCCATGCCAAGAACCGTACCCGGAGGGTCCGACAACGACGCGGCACGCGCGGTCCGACGCGACCCGGCCACCGGCTCAGCCGATGAGGTTCGGGATCTCCTGGACGCCGTACCAGAGCAGTTCGTGGTCCTCCGCGCCGTCCACCGTGAACCGGGCGTCGTCGTCCCCGTGGTCCGCCGCTCCCAGCGCCGCCGCCGCGGCCGACACATCGGCCTCCGCGTCGTCGGAGTCGACGTGCACCGCCGCCGCCTTCGCCAGCGCGACCGCCGAGGCGATACGCACCTCACCGAGCCCGGCCGAGCCCGGCCCCCGGTCGGGGTCGGACACCGCGTCCCGGTCGGGTACGTCGGCCGCGACGACGACGCGGCGGCGCCCGGCGTCCGGGTCGGCGGCCAGCAGCCGGAGCGAGGCGGCGGCGGCCCGGTTGAGGGCGGCGTACTCCAGCTCCTCGATGTCGTCCGAGACGTACCACTCGCGCAGCCCGGGGGTCACCGCGTAGGCGATCACCGGACCCGGCCCCAGCTCCCCGGTCTTGTGCGCCTCTGCGAGACCGGGAAGGGTCAGGGGGACGTAGACGCGCATGGCTGGCCGCTTTCGTAGGAGGAGAGCCCCCAAGGATACGTGCGGGAGTCCCTCTTCGGGGTGATGCCCGGTACGCCCCCGGCTGTCCACCGCGAACGGCGCGGCACCCCGCCACCGGCGCGGGGACCGCCGCCCGGTCACTCTGATAGGTGACTTTCCGGCCCGTTCATCCCGGCCCGGCGGCGCCTTGCGGCCCGCCCCCAAGGGAACGTAAAAGATCCCCCAACAAAAGTTACCGACCGGTATCGGACCGGACGGGCAGAACGGGGGCGATCTGCGTGAACAGGACCGAATCTCCCAGCACCACCGGCGCTCCGGCGCAGGCACCACCTCGGGCGGGCCGGAGCGGCCTCGCCGCCGACCGCGCAGCGGCCCGGAACGTCGCCGCGGCCGGCCCCGCGACCAGGCCGCCCGGCCGCCGCGACCAGCGCCGCCCCGGCACCGTACCGGCGCAACGGAGGCGCGGCCGCCGCCTCCCGCCGCACGAACTCTTCGCGGAACGCCTGCTCGCCGTCCTCAGCGGCCACCGCCCGGTGCACTACATGCTCGGCCTGACGGTGGGCGAGGCGTACGAGCAGCTCGTCCGCCTCGCGCCCGGCACCCCGCTCAAGGCCCGCGGCACCCGCCCGGTCGTCCGCACCTGCCGCGGCTTCCAGCCCTGCCACGGCGTGGTCGAGGCGTCCGCCAGCATCGCCGCGGGCGAACAGGTGCGGGCCATGGCCTTCCGCCTGGAACAGAGCGCCGATCTCCGCTGGCGCTGCGCGGCGGTGGAACTGGGCGGCGAACGGCCCCCCACCGGCCCCTGAACGCGTACGGGCCGGGGTCACACGCACAACGGCGTGTGACCCCGGCCCGTACCGCCTACAACGCTCGCGCGGCCTACTTCTTGCGGCGGCGTCCGGCCGTGCCCTTCTGGGCCTTCCTGCGCTCCGCCCGCGTCATCCCGTCCGACGTCGACCGCGTCGGCCCGTCGGCGCTCTGGAAGTCGCCCTCCACGATGCCGCCCTCGCCGTCCACCGTGGGAGCGGAGAAGTGCAGCCGGTCGGGCCGCTGCGGGGCGTCGAGGCCCTTCGCGCGGATCTCCGGACGGGGCGCGGTGCCGGCCGGCACCGCGTCCTCCTTGGAGAGCGAGGTGCGCTCGGCGGAGTCCTGCACCGGGACCTCCTCGACCTGCTGCTCGACCTGGACCTCCAGGTTGAACAGATAGCCGACGGACTCCTCCTTGATGCCGTCCATCATGGCGTTGAACATGTCGAAGCCCTCGCGCTGGTACTCGACCAGCGGGTCCTTCTGCGCCATCGCCCGCAGGCCGATGCCCTCCTGGAGATAGTCCATCTCGTAGAGGTGCTCACGCCACTTGCGGTCGAGGACGGAGAGCACCACGCGCCGCTCCAGCTCGCGCATGATGTCCGCGCCCAGCTGGTTCTCGCGCTCCTCGTACTGGGCGTAGATGTCTTCCTTGATGGACTCCGCGATGAACTCGGAGGTGATCCCGGCCCGGTCGCCCGCCGCGTCCTCCAGCTCCTCGACGGTGACCTTCGTCGGGTAGAGCTGCTTGAACGCGCCCCA
The DNA here is from genome assembly GCF_040701725.1 of Streptomyces sp. NPDC093109. Taxonomy (NCBI): domain Bacteria; kingdom Bacillati; phylum Actinomycetota; class Actinomycetes; order Kitasatosporales; family Streptomycetaceae; genus Streptomyces; species Streptomyces sp. NPDC093109. The sequence goes on along the minus strand of NZ_JBFBEZ010000027.1, from coordinate 17,717 downwards.
CAGCCGGTCGAGGTCCCACTCCTCGGCGAAGCCCTCGACGGTCTCGGCCTGGATGTAGGCGTCGATCGTGTCGTCCATGAAGTGGCGCACCTGCTCCTGGAGGTCCTCGCCCTCCAGGACGCGGCGGCGCTCGCCGTAGATGACCTCACGCTGCCGGTTGAGCACCTCGTCGTACTTCAGGACGTTCTTGCGCGTCTCGAAGTTCTGCTGCTCGACCTGCGACTGGGCGGAGGCGATGGCGCGCGTCACCATCTTGTTCTCGATCGGGACGTCGTCCGGCACATTGGCCATGGCCATGACGCGCTCGACCATCTGCGCCTTGAACAGCCGCATCAGGTCGTCGCCGAGGGAGAGGTAGAACCGGGACTCGCCCGGGTCGCCCTGACGGCCGGAACGGCCGCGGAGCTGGTTGTCGATACGGCGCGACTCGTGGCGCTCGGTGCCCAGGACGTAGAGCCCGCCGAGCTCCTTGACCTCCTCGAACTCCGCCTTGACGGCCTGCTCGGCCTTCTCCAGCGCGGCGGGCAGGGCCGCAGCCCACTCCTCGACGTGCTCGATGGGGTCCAGGCCGCGCTGGCGCAGCTCGGCCTCCGCCAGGTCGTCGGGGTTGCCGCCGAGCTTGATGTCCGTACCGCGGCCCGCCATGTTCGTGGCGACGGTGACGGCGCCCTTGCGGCCGGCCTGGGCGACGATCGTCGCCTCCCGGTCGTGCTGCTTGGCGTTGAGCACCTCGTGCTGCACACCGCGCTTGCTGAGCTGCTGCGAGAGGTACTCGGACTTCTCGACGGAGGTGGTGCCGACCAGGATCGGCTGGCCCTTCTCGTGCTTCTCCGCGATGTCGTCGACGACCGCCGCGAACTTGGCGACCTCGGTGCGGTAGATCAGGTCGGACTGGTCCGCCCGCTGCATGGGCCGGTTCGTCGGGATCGGCACGACGCCCAGCTTGTAGATCTGGTGGAACTCGGCGGCCTCGGTCATGGCCGTACCGGTCATGCCGGAGAGCTTGCCGTAGAGGCGGAAGAAGTTCTGGAGGGTGATCGTGGCGAGGGTCTGGTTCTCGTCCTTGATGTCCACCCCTTCCTTCGCCTCGATCGCCTGGTGCATGCCCTCGTTGTAGCGGCGGCCGGCGAGGATACGGCCGGTGTGCTCGTCGACGATCATGACCTCGCCGTCGATGACGACGTAGTCCTTGTCGTTCTTGAAGAGTTCCTTGGCCTTGATGGCGTTGTTCAGATAACCGACGAGCGGGGTGTTCACCGACTCGTACAGGTTGTCGATGCCCAGCCAGTCCTCGACCTTGGCGACGCCGGGCTCGTGGATGGCGACCGTGCGCTTCTTCTCGTCGACCTCGTAGTCGCCGGTCTCCTCGATGCCCTTGAGCTGGTTGCCCGCCTCGCCCTTGGTCAGTCGCGTGACCAGCTTGGCGAAGTCGCCGTACCACTTGGTGGCCTGGTCGGCGGGACCGGAGATGATCAGCGGGGTACGGGCCTCGTCGACGAGGATCGAGTCGACCTCGTCGACGACCGCGAAGTTGTGGCCGCGCTGGACCAGCTCGTCCTGGGACCACGCCATGTTGTCGCGCAGGTAGTCGAAGCCGAACTCGTTGTTCGTGCCGTACGTGATGTCGCAGGCGTACATCTCGCGCCGCTGCGCGGGCGTCATGTTCGCCAGGATGCAGCCGACCTTGAGGCCCAGGAAGCTGTGGACGCGGCCCATCATCTCGGAGTCGCGCTCGGCCAGGTAGTCGTTCACCGTGATCAGGTGGACGCCCTTGCCGGACAGCGCGTTGAGGTACGCGGGCAGCGTGCCGACGAGGGTCTTGCCCTCACCGGTCTTCATCTCGGCGACATAGCCGAGGTGCAGCGCGGCGCCACCCATCAGCTGTACGTCGTAATGACGCTGGCCGAGGACGCGCTTGGCCGCCTCGCGGACGGTCGCGAACGCTTCCGGAAGCAGGTCGTCCAGGCTCTCGCCGTCGGCGTACCGCTCTTTGTACTCGGCGGTGAGCGCCTTCAACTCGGCGTCGGAGAGGTTGACGAAGTCCTCTTCGATAGAGTTGACCTGGTCCGCGATGCGGTGCAGTTTGCGCAGGACCTTACCTTCGCCTGCACGCATGAGCTTGTGGAAGACGGACACTGAGGCTGGTCTCCTTGCCGGTCGGGCCTGGCACGTGGGTCGTGTACGGACACGGGCGCGGGCACGGCAGGCGGGCCCCACCGCAACGGCCATCGTAAGCGAGGACACGCCCGCGCCGGGAGGGCCGCCGTCACGCGGGCCCGCTGTCACCCACCAGTGAGAACGCGCGGAAGGCGCGGAAGGTGCCGGTGTCACGGGAAAACCGTTCGTCGTACGGGACCGGACTCAGCAGAATCCGTTCATGGAACCCGTCACCCTCACGACCGAACGCCTGCTGCTGCGGGCCTGCACCCCGGACGACATCGACACCGTCTCCGCCGCTTGTCAGGATCCCGACATCCAACGCTGGACGACGGTGCCGTCCCCGTACGAGCGACAGCACGCGGTGGACTTCATCGAACGGATCGCCCCCGACGGCTGGCGCGACAACACGGCGTACGCCTTCGGCGTACAGCTGCGCACCGGCGGCCCCCTCATCGCCTCCGCCGCCCTCCACTTCCCCGGCCCCGGAACCTGGGAGGTCGGCTACTGGACGGCCAGGGAGCACCGCGGCCACGGCTATACGACGGAGGCCGTGCGGGCGCTCTCCCACTGGGCCTTCACGGCGCTGGGCGCGATACGGGTCGAATGGCGGGCCGAGGCCGGCAACGCGGGCTCGCGCGCCGTCGCCGAGAAGGCCGGCTTCACGATGGAGGGCACCCTGCGCGGCGGGCTGGTCAACAAGGGAACGGTGCGCGACTGCTGGATCGGCGGGCTGCTGCCGTCCGATCTGGGGCTGCCCTCGGCCCTCCCGTATCTGCCGGCCGGAGAGTAACCGGGCGGTACGGACTGTCAGTGCCGCCGTCTATCGTGCGGAGCATGACGACTGCGCCCGTTCCGCCGCCCGCCACCGAGCTGTCCGCCGACGAGGCCCGCCGTATAGCGCTGCGCGCGCAGGGCTTCCTCGGCGCCCCGGACCGGCGCGCCGGCGTGCGGGGTGTGCTGCGCCACCTCGGCGCCGTCCAGCTGGACACGATCTCGGTGCTGGCCCGGTCGCACGAGCTGATTCCGTACGCGCGGCTGGGCGCCGTCGGCCGCAGGACGGTCGAGGACGCCTACTGGACCCCGGCCGCCCCCGCCGGCGCGGCCCCGGCTCCCCCGCACGCGTTCGAGTACTGGTCGCACGCGGCGTGTGTGCTGCCCATCGAGGAGTGGCCGCACTTCGCGTTCCGCCGCCGCGCCTACCGCGCCCGCCCGCACTGGTACCACGAGCTGGCGGACGGAGCGTACGAAACGGTGATCAAGCAGTTGCGCACGGAGGGCCCGCTGACCGCAACGGAGCTGGGCGGCGCCAAGAACGGCGGCCCGTGGTGGGACTGGTCCGAGGCGAAGGTCGCCGTCGAGCGCGCGCTGATGTACGGCGAGGTCGTGTGCACCGGGCGGCGGAGCTGGAAGCGGGTGTACGACCTCGCGGAGCGTGCCATCCCCGGTGATCTGCTCCACGACGACCTGGACGACACGGAGTGCCTGCGCCGTCTCGTGGCGCTCGCCGGGCAGTCGCTCGGTGTGGGCACGCGCGCCGATATCGCCGACTACCACCGCCTCAAGGCCGAGCAGGTCGACGCGGTGATCGCGGACTCCGGTCTGGTGCCGGTCACGGTGGCCGGGTGGGACAGGCCCGCGTGGGCCGATCCGGCGGCTCTGGCGACCGCGCCGCGCGGACGCCACCGTACGACGCTGCTGTCGCCGTTCGACTCCCTCATCTGGGAGCGCGCCCGTACCGAGCGGATCTTCGGCCTCACACACCGGCTGGAGGCGTATGTGCCCAAGGCCAAACGCGTCCACGGCTACTTCGCGATGCCGCTGCTGTCCGGCGGCCGGCTGCTGGGCCGCGCCGACCCGGCACGCGAGGGCGCCACCCTGGTCGCCAAGCAGGTGTCGCTGGAGACCCCGCGGGCCGTGCTCCCGATGGCCGACGCGCTGCGGGAGGCAGCGGAGTGGGTCGGCTGCTCGGACGTACGGGTCGAGCGCGTCGACGCCCCGGAGCTGCGCGAGCCGCTGGCCAGGGCGCTCGCCGCCGGCTAGTGCTGTGACCGGAAAGGTTCACCGGCTCGCGACGCCCGGCACGGCACTAGCGGATCTCCAGGATCTTCTCCCGCATCGCGTAGACCACGGCCTCCATCCGGGAGTGCAGCTGGAGCTTCTCCAGGATGTTGCGCACATGGTTCTTCACGGTGTTCTCGGAGATGAACAACTCCTTGGCGATATCACGGTTGTTCATCCCCGTGGCCACCAGCTTGAGAACCTCCAGCTCACGCTCGGTGAGCCGGGGCGCGGGGACGAGCCGGCGCTCGTCGGTGCGCTGGATCATCGACTTGAACTCAACGAGCAGCTTGGACGCCATGGACGGGCTGATCTGGGACTGGCCGTCGGCCACGGCGCGGATCGCGGTGGCCACCTCGTCGGTGGAGATCTCCTTCAGGAGATAGCCGGTGGCCCCCGCCTTGATCGCGTCGTAGAGGTCGGCCTCCTCGTCGCTGATCGTCAGCATGATGATCTTGGCGCTGGGGGCCACCTCCTTGATGGAGGTGCACGCCTCGATACCGCCGCGCCTGGGCATCCGTACATCCATCAGCACGATGTCGGGCAGCAGGTCGGCGGCCTTGTCGACGGCCTCCGCGCCGTCCCCCGCCTCCCCGACGACCTCGATGCCCTCCTCGTGCGCGAGGACGATCTCCAGCCCCCGGCGGAAGAGCGCGTGGTCGTCCACGACCAGGACGCGGATCGGCTCGTCGCGCGCGCCGCCGTCCTCCGTACCGGCTCCCGCATCGGCCCCGGCACCGCCGGCCGGGCCGTCGGAGCCGCGCGCGTGGTGCACCGGTCCGAAACTGTCCGCCATGGTTCCCTCCCCTGAAGGCCGGGGCCCGAATTCCTGAGAGCCGGCCAACCGCAGTTCGCAGACCACCTGTTGGCTTGCGACTCCATGATTTCATGCCCGGACGGCGCGGCGGGGGTGCACGGACTCGCAGGACGGTGCCCCTGAGGGCACACAGGGCGCTCAGGGGCACCGCCGGAGCATGAAACTCCGTCTTTGTTCCGGACCGGTCGCGGGCGGGTATCAGCCGCCGAGGGCGCCGCCCGCGCCACTCCCCTCGGAGCCCGCGAACGGGTCCGTACGGAGGTGGATGACGCCGTAGTCGTAGGCATGGCGCCGGTAGACGACGCTGGGTTCCTTGGTGTCGGAGTCGACGAACAGATAGAAGTCGTGCCCGACCAGTTCCATCTCGTAGAGCGCCTGGTCGAGGGTCATCGGCGCGGCGGCATGGGTCTTCTCGCGGACCACCAGGGGCCCTTCGCCCTGGACCTCCAGCGAGCCGGCCATGGTCGTCGTGATGGTGGTGGCGGCCGCGGCGGTCTCCTCGGCCACCGTCGCGCCGTTCGCGTTCAGCCGGGCCACGCCGGGAACGACGTCGGGGACCTCTGCCGCCGACAACCGGCCGTTGCCACGCCGGTTGTAGCGCTTGTCGTGCTCCTTGCGCAGCCGCGCCTCCAGCTTGCCGGTGGCCAGGTCGAGCGCCGCGTAGGGATCGGCTGCCGACGCCTCCGCCCGGATCACCGGGCCGCGGGACCGGAGAGTGATCTCCACCCGGTCACTCCGGTCGGCCTGACGCGGGTTGTGCTCCTTGGACACCTCGACGTCGAGGCTCATCACCTTGCCGTCGAGCTTCTGGATCTTCTCCAGCTTCAGCTTCTCGGCCACGTGCTTACGGAACCGCTCGGGTACCTCGGTCTTGCGGCCCTTGACGACGATGTCCACGCAGAACTCCGTTCCCGGATCACTCCGCCTCATCGCGGAGTTGCTCCCACTTGCACCAGACCCCGGTCACCACCGGAGTCTCGGACTTGGCGACCCGCGCCTCCTCCTCTCCGCTCGCGCCACCCCTCACAACCGAACATAGACCTCCCGGCCGGGTGTCGGCACCCGCTACCGGTACGTACCTCTGTCCAGTTGTTCTCCTGCCCTGTCTACCTGCAACGATGCACGGTCCGGGTCAGTTCCGATTTATTTCGAAGGAAAGCGGCGGCGCGGCCACCACCGCCGCGCTCACCGGCACACCCCCCGGAAGCTGCCCGGGCCCCGCAGCGGCACGCAGTGCCCGCGCCGCCTCGACCAGCGAGGCACCCGTCGTCATCAGGTCGTCCACCAGCACCACCCGGCCGCCCTCCAGCAGCCGCGCGCCCCCGACGGCCACCTCCAGGGCCCCCGACAGGTTCGCCAGCCTCTGACGGCCACCGAGGCCCGCCTGGTCGGCCACCGCGCGCCGCTGCCGCAGCACCGGCAGCACCCGGCAGGACCGCCCCGTACGCCGCAGCTCCCCGGCGGCGGCCAGCGCGATCCTGCGGGCCGCGTCATGCCCCCGCGCACCCACCGCGCGGCGCGCGGACGGCACCGGTACGAGCAGCAGCGGCCCCACCCCCGTGCCGGGCGGCGCGGCGACCCGTACCGCCCCGGCCAGCGCGCGTCCCAGCGGCCCGGCGAGCCCGAGGGCGCCGCGCTCCTTGTGGGCCAGCAGCACGGCCCGTACCGCGTCCTCGTACGGCGCGGCGGCGTACACCGCCGGCAGCCCCGCCGGCTCGGGCACCGGCCGCACCCGGCACGGCCAGGTCCCGTACAGCGCCCGCCCGCAGTCCTCGCACAGAGGTGTCCTGGGGCTGCCGCAGCCGCCACAGGCGACCGGCAGCACCAACCCGGTGATCTCACGCCACCACGCCCGCATAGAAGACACTGTGCCAATCTCGGGGTCACCGGGCCACCCCTGTGGACAACCGGACGCACCAGTCCGGGGCACGGCGCCCTCCGCGAACGGCGCGATCGCCGCTCGCGGTCGGGCCGGGAGGCCGCCGGTCAGCCCGGGTACACCGGCGACGACCCCGTCTCGACCATGGTCTGCCAGTTCGCCCCGGTCGGCAGCCGGACGATCCCTGCGTCGTCGGAGTCCGCCACCAGCGGCTGCCGGTCGTCGTCCGCCGCAGCGATCGCCGTCACCTGGTTGAGCCCGGGCAGCACGCCGGCCGCCGAGGTCGACCCGTCGGTCTGGATGTAGCGCACCTGCTGCACCCCGCCGGCCTCCTTGCCGACGACCACCAGCCGGCTGGGACCGGCCCACGACACCGCCGTCACGGTCTCCATCTGCGGCGCCACCGACTGGAGTTCCGTCACGGTCACCTTCGGATCGTCCTTGGGGCCGTGCCGCTCCACCCGTCCGATCTGGAGGGTGGTCCGCCCGCCCTTCGTCAGCAGCAGCGCGATCCGCACCCCGTCCGCGGAGACCCGCAGCGACTTGATACGCGCGCCGTCGAGGCCCTCGACCGTGACCGGAAGGGCCGGGCCGGCGCCGTCCGCGAACCGCATCAGCCGCGGCTTCGCCGGGTCGCGGTCCGCGATCCACAGATCGCCGTGCCCGTCCCAGCTGGGCGCCGACAGCGCGCCCTCCTTGCCCTTGCCGCCGCTGGTCACCAGCGGCTCGCCCAGTTCGCCGTCCGAGAGGATCGACGCCACATGGAGCGACTTGAAATCGTCCGTGACTCCGGCCGCGTGCTTCTCGTCGCGGGCCACCGCCACCGAGCCGAGCTTCACCGCGCCCGTGCCGAAGGGCCCGATGACCTGCGTACGGTCCACCGTCGCCTCGTCACCGCCCGTCTGAAGCAGCGACAGCCGCCCGTGTTCGTCCACGAAGTACGGGGTGACGGGGCGTCCCGTCGGCCGGTCGGGCGCGAACTCCTCGGCCTGGTCACCTCTGAGCACACAGAGCGAGGAGCCGTCCGCGAGGAGCTCGACCTGGCCCACCGGTGTGGCGGTGAGATCCCGCAGGGTGAAGAGCAGTTGGGCCGCCATCTTCCGGCACTGCGCGCGCCCCGCCTTGGCCGCCTTCTCGTTCAGCGGCACCTTCAGCGCGTTCCGGTCGTCGAACTCCAGTGACGTGACGCCCTTCTGAAGCGCCGTACCGGGTGGGAAGGGCGAATCGACGACCGGCTTCAGCCAGTTCGTCGGGCCGTCGAGCAGCACCCGCACCGCCTGGGTGACCGGGTCCATCCGCGATGTGGGGTCTATCCGCTGACGGATGTACACGGGGTCCGCGACCAGCCAGTTCTCACCGGACGCGAAGTAGTACTTGTTGACGGACCGGTAGTTGCGCTGGAAGTCCGACTCACCGAGCACCAGCCCCTGCGGCAGGCTGTCGATGCGCCACTCCTTGGTGCCCCCGATGTTCTGCTGCACGAGGTGGATGTCGCCGCCGTACGACGTCGGCTCGATCGGCTTGTACGCGTGCGAGGAATCCATGTCGGCGATCTGGTCGCCGTACAGCGGATAGGTCAGCCCGGAACTGGCCCGCGCGGACGTCTCCTTCGGCCCCGCCGGGTCCGGCGCGGCACGCAGCACCACCGCGCCCGCCCCCGGCTGCCAGAACGCGGACGCGTCCTTCGTCAGATACTTCCTGGCCATCGCGAAGTCGGGGTCGTCACTGGTCATGGCCTCAAGGAAACCGTTGACGATCTCGTCGGGCTCCGCCTTCTCCCGCGGCGGTACGGCGTACACCCGCACCTGGGACTCACCGGGCGGCGACGCCTTGACGGGCTCCACATCGCCGCTGTCCGGGATCGACGCGCACCCGGCCAGCAGCACGCCGCACACCCCCAGCACGGCGGGCACCCGCAGCACGGCGGACCTCCGTACCGCGCCTCCCTGCCCCCTACGACGGCGGTCAACGCCCACGAATCGTGCCCTCCCGCTCCGCACCACGCTCCGCGAGGCCGGCGGCCCCGCTCTCCCCGTTCCGCCCGCTCTCCCCGTCACCGGCGGCGTCGCCGCCGGGAAGCCGCTCCCCCGCGGGCCGAGCCACCACCCGGGCGCCACTGCCGGGCAGCGCCGTCGGATCCACCGCGGCGGCCCCGAGCGGCGGCACCGGCACACCGGGCGCCCCGGTCAGCGCGGGACGGTCCGCCCGCGGCTGGCCGGGCACGCTCGTCAGGCGGTGCGCGCTCTCCTTGACGTCCTGGGCGCCCGCGCGCTCGCGGTTGCGCCGCGAGTCCTCCGGCTCCAGCGGTATCGGGGAGCCGCGCAGCGACTCGTCCGCCGTGCGCGGCAGCGTCAGCCGGAACTGCGAGCCTCCGCCCGGCTCGCCCCACGCCTGGAGCCAGCCGCCGTGCAGCCGCGCGTCCTCGACGGCGATCGACAGACCGAGGCCGGTGCCCCCGGTGGTACGCGCCCGGGCCGGGTCGGCCCGCCAGAACCGGTTGAACACCCGCGTCGCCTCGCCGGGCTTCAGCCCCACGCCGTAATCACGCACCGCGACCGCGACCGCACCACCCGCCGCACCCAGCCGTACGACGACATCCCGGCCCTCGCCGTGCTCCACGGCGTTGACGACCAGATTGCGCAGCACCCGCTCGACCCGGCGCGCATCGGCCTCCGCGACGACGGGCTGCTCGTCCCCGAGCACCCGGATCCGGCTGCCCTTGGCCTCGGCCAGCGGCAGCGCGCCGCCGATCACCCTCCGCACGACCTGCCGCAGATCTATCGGCTCGGCCTCCAGCGCCGCCGCCCCCGCGTCGAAACGGCTGATCTCCAGCAGATCCGACAGCAGCGACTCGAAGCGGTCCAGCTGGTCCCCGAGCAGTTCCGCCGAGCGCGCCGTCACCGGATCGAAGTCGGCGCGCGCCTCATGGATGACGTCGGCGGCCATCCGTACGGTCGTCAGCGGCGTCCGCAGCTCGTGCGAGACATCGGAGACGAACCGCCGCTGCATCCGGGACAGCTCCTCCAACTGCTGGATCTTGAGCTGGAGGTTCTGCGCCATCTTGTTGAAGGCCTCGCCGAGCCGGGCGATGTCATCCTCGCCGGTGACCTTCATCCGCTCCTGGAGACGCCCGGTGGAGAGCCGCTCGGCGATCCCGGCGGCCATCCGCACGGGCGTCACCACCTGCCGCACCACAAGCCAGGCGATCGCCCCGAGCAGCACGACCACGAAGAGCCCGGCCGTGGCGAGCGTGCCCTTGACGAGATTGAGCGACTGCTCCTCCTGCGACAGCGGGAAGAGGTAGTACAGCTCGTACGCGTTGCCGTCGATGTCGTTCAGCCGCTTGCCGACGATCAGCCCCGGCTCCGGAGCCCGGCCCTCGGCCGCCCCGGTGTACTTGATCTGCGCGTACGTCTGGAACGGCCCGTTGCCCTGTGCGACGGCCGCGCGCAGATCGGCGGGCACACTGGCGAAGTCGACGCCGCCCGAGACCCGGGGCGCGCGGTTGGTCGACGCCACCGAGTCCGGGCTCAGCGCCACCACGTTGAAGGCCCCGGGACCACCACTGGCCAGCTGTTCCACCAGGTCGGAGCGCCAGTTGACGGAGTTACGTCCCGATCTGCCGCTCGTCCCGTCGCCCTCCCGGCCGCCGAGCGCCGCCGGCGCGTCGGCCTTCTCCTTCGCCACGGTGAAACCACCGGCCGCCTGGCTCTGCGCGGCCTTCTCCTTGGCTTCGAGCAGCCCGTTGCGGACCTGCCCGATGACGACGAACCCGAGCAGCAGCACCACACCGAGGGACATCAACAGGGTCGTCGTGATGATCCGCAGCTGGATATTGCGCCGCCACAGCCGCACGGCGGGCAGCAGCGGACGCCGCACCCCGCGCACCACCAGGCGCAGCAGCGGCGCGCCCGGCGAGCCGTCCTGGAGCAGCCGGCCGCTCCTGAACAGCGGGCCGAGCCGCGAGAACACACTCCCGGGCCCGGCAGCCCGCCCCGCACGGACCCCCGGCTCACCGGGCTTCGGAGCAGCGCTGCCGCCGGTCATCTCAGCTCGGTCCTGCCTTGTAGCCGACACCGCGCACGGTCACCACGATCTCGGGCCGCTCGGGGTCCTGCTCCACCTTGGAACGCAGCCGCTGGACATGCACATTGACCAGCCGGGTGTCCGCCGCGTGCCGGTACCCCCACACCTGCTCCAGGAGCACCTCCCGCGTGAACACCTGCCACGGCTTACGGGCCAGCGCCACCAGCAGATCGAACTCCAGCGGCGTCAGCGCGATCGACTGTCCCTCGCGCTTCACCGAGTGCCCCGCCACATCGATGACGAGATCCCCGATGGTCAGCTGCTCCGGCGCCGGCTCCTCCGACCTGCGCAGCCGCGCCCTGATCCGGGCCACCAGCTCCTTGGGCTTGAACGGCTTGACGATGTAGTCGTCGGCCCCCGACTCCAGCCCCACCACCACATCCACGGTGTCGCTCTTGGCCGTGAGCATCACGATGGGCACCCCGGACTCGGCCCTGATGAGCCGGCACACCTCGATACCGTCCCGGCCGGGCAGCATGAGGTCCAGCAGCACCAGATCCGGCTTGGCCTCCCGGAAGGCAGCCAGTGCCTTGTCACCGTCCGCTACGAACGACGGCTCGAAACCTTCACCACGCAGCACAATGCCGAGCATCTCGGCCAGTGCGGTGTCGTCATCGACGACAAGGACGCGTCCCTTCATATCGACATCATCCCATTTTCATTTCCGTTGCGTAGACACGCGTGACTTGCCTCACAGAGCAGCGACGGTCTGCGTCGAAGTCCGAGGGCGACCGTCGCCGTCCGTGCCCGTCGATGTCAAGCATTGATGTCAAACCCGTACGGCCCGGCCCGAGCCATGGCCAACCGCCACAGCACCACCCACCGCCCTCTCGCCTCCCGTCGCCCCACACGGTAGTGGAGCGACTACGCCGTCGCGGACGGGCCGGCCCAGCGGCGGAGCCTGGACCCACCCCTCCACCACGACCACCAACCCCGCCGACCGCGCCCCGACACCCGTACGACGAAGGCGGGTCCGCGGAGAGAGAGAAGGAGCGGCGGCCACCGGCCCACCGGAAGCCGACGCGTGGCACGATGGCTGGTGCCCCGCCCTGGCCGGGCACCGCCGCAGATCCGACCGGCCGAGCAGAATCCGCAACCAATCCACGAGGTGGACGACCGTGAACGACACTCCGGGCTGGGCCTCGCCCGGATCCGCCCCGTCCGACGGCCAGGACGCCACAGTGCCGGGCCAGGCCGCGCCCGCCGACGACGCCGCCCCCTCTAAGTGGTCCGCGGCCCAGCCGCCGCCCGGCCAGTGGTCCCCGCCGGGCACCCCCGCCGGCGGCCCCGGCGGCCCGCCCCCGCCCACCCCCGGCTGGGGCGCCCCCGGCCAGGGCGGCGGCTGGGGCGGCAACTGGGGCAGGCCACCCGCCGCCAAGCCGGGCGTGATCCCGCTCCGCCCCCTCGGTGTCGGCGAGATCCTCGACGGCGCCGTGTCGACCCTGCGCACCCACTGGCGCACGGTGCTCAGCGTGAGCCTGGTCGTCGCTGTCATCTCCCAGATCAGCGACATACTCGTCCAGCGCTACCTGATCCCCGAGCCCGTCGCCCTGGATCCGAACGCGAGCGCCGCGGAAGCACTCCGGCAGACCACCGAATCTCTGCAGACCAGCCTGGTCGCCGAGGTGCCTTCCCTGCTCATCATGCTGATCAGCACGATCTTCAGCACCGCGATCCTGACCGTGGTGATCAGCCGCTCCGTGGTGGGACGCCCCGTCACCCTCCCGGACGCCTGGAACGAGGCCCGGCCCCGGCTCGCCCAACTGCTCGGCCTCACCCTGCTGGTGCCGCTCATCAGCGTCGCCGTCATAGCGGTCGGCATCCTCCCCGGACTGCTCGTGGGATCCGACGCGGGAGCCGCACTGACCGCGCTCGGCGCACTGGCCGCCTTCGGCGTTGTCGTCTGGCTGATGGTCCGCTTCAGCCTCGCCTCCCCCGCCCTCATGCTGGAACGTCAGGGCGTACTGCCCTCCATGCGCCGCTCCGCGAAACTCGTCAACGGCACCTGGTGGCGGATCTTCGGCATCCAGGCCCTGACCTTCGTGCTGATCATGTTCATCTCGCTGGTCATCGCCCTCCCGTTCAGCGCCATCGCGTTCCTGGCCGACAGCTCCGGTCTGGACGGCCTGCTCTCGGGCGACACCCCGAGCTTCGGCTGGCCCTTCCTGATCATCACCGGCATCGGTGCGGTGATCGCCAACACGATCACCTACCCGATCGCCGCCGGTGTCACCGTCCTCCTCTACGTGGACCAGCGCATCCGGCGCGAAGCCCTCGACCTCGAACTGGCCCGCGCCGCCGGGGTATCCGCCCACAGCACAGAGCAGCCGGGCCGGCACGCCCCCGGGAGCTGATGCGGTGTCCATGCCGGGGGGAGCGACCGAACTGCTGATCCGCGTCAGCGGCGAGATACCGGTGGACACTCCACGCGTCCCCGCCCGCGAGGCGGCGGAGCGCGAACTGTCCAAACCGATGTACCACGAGAACGACCCGAACCTTCTGGTCCAGGCGATGAACGCCTTCTGGGACTGGGTCGGTGACCTCCTCAACTCGGTCGACGGCGCCGCACCCGGCGGCCTGCTCGGCGCCGTCGTCATCATCCTGATCGTCGTGGCCCTCCTCGCCGCCCTCTGGTGGCGCCTGGGCACACCCCGCCGCACAGCGGGCGGCCCGGAGCACCTCTTCGACGAGGGTCCGCGCAGCGCCGCCGAACACCGCGCCACCGCCGAACGGCACGCCGCGGCCGATCGCTGGACCGAGGCCGTCCAGGAACGGATGCGCGCCATCGTCCGCTCCCTGGAGGAACGGGCCCTGCTCGACCCCCGCCCCGGCCGCACCGCCGACGAGGCCGCCGACGAGGCCGCACGCGCCCTCCCCGACCACACGGCCCGGCTGCGCACCGCCGCCAGGGAGTTCGACGACGTCACATACGGGGGCCGCACCGCGGACCGGCGGACATACCTCTGGCTGAGCGAACTCGATACCGATCTCGAGCGCACGAAGCCCCAGCTGAGCACCGCCTCCGGAGGACCTGTCGAGTGACCTCCACGACCACCTCCACCTCGCTCTCCCTCACGTCCCGGCAGCTCTGGACCCGAAGCCGCGGGCTGCTCCTCGCCCTCGTGATCCTTCTGGCCGCCGCCGTCACCATGGCGACGCTCCGCTCCGGCGACCAGCACGGCAGCCTCGACCCCCGCTCCGCCGACCAGTACGGCAGCCGTGCCGTCGCCGAACTGCTCAAGAGCAGCGGAGTCACCATCGACGTGGTGACCACCCTCGACGCCGCCACCTCCGCGGTCGGCGCCGACACCACACTCCTGGTCACGGTGCCGGACCTGCTGACACCTCGCCAGCAGCGCACACTGCACACCGCGACGGCCTCCTCCGCCGGCCGCACGGTCCTGCTCGGCGCCGGAACGCCCTCCGTGGGCACACTGGCCCCCGGCATCCGTACATCCGCCCCCGTCCCCGTCGGGACACACTCCCCCCAATGCGCTTTCCCCGCCGCCACCCGCGCGGGCAAGGCCGACATCGGCGGCGAGCGGTACGTCACCGACTCGCCCGACAACGACGGCTGCTACCCGGTCGACGGCCTGCCGTCCCTGCTCAGGGTGGAAGAGCCCGGCTCCGGCGACACCATCCTGCTGGGTTCGCCCGACATCCTGTTCAACAAGCGCCTCGACCACGAGGGAAACGCCTCGCTGGCCCTGCAACTCCTCGGCTCCCGGCCTCATCTCGTCTGGTACCTCCCTTCGCTCAGTGATGCCTCCGCCGTCGCCGAAAGCGACGACAGCGACAGTGCCTTCCTCGATCTGGTCCCGTCCGGCTGGCTCTGGGGCGCCTTCCAACTTCTCCTCGCGGCCGTGCTCGCCGCCATCTGGCGAGCACGCCGGCTCGGCCCGCTCGTGACCGAACGCCTCCCCGTCGCCACCAGGGCATCGGAGTCCACCGAGGGCCGCGCCCGCCTCTACCGCAAGGCGAACGCCCGGTCCCACGCCGCCGCGGCGCTGCGCTCGGCCGCCCGGAACCGTCTCGCGTCCCTCCTCGGCGTACCACCCACCGAGGCTCACACCCCCGACGCCCTGCTCCCCCCGATCTCCGCCCGCCTTCCCGCCACCGGGCTGGACCCGGCCACCCTGCTCTTCGGCCCGGCGCCGGCCGACGACAACGCTCTCGTCCGCCTGGCGGACCAACTCGACGCCCTCGAAAGAGAGGTACGCACCTCATGAGTGCCCCGACCGCACCCAACGCCGAGACCGCGGAAACCACCGCGGACACTGCGACCGCGGACAGCGCCCGTGCTTCCCTGGAGGCACTCCGCGCCGAGATCGCGAAGGCGGTGGTCGGCCAGGACCCCGCCGTCACCGGGCTGGTCGTCGCCCTTCTCTGCCGCGGTCATGTTCTCCTCGAAGGCGTCCCCGGCGTCGCGAAGACCCTTCTCGTCCGGGCACTCGCGGCCTCCCTCGAACTCGGCACCAAACGCGTCCAGTTCACCCCCGACCTGATGCCGAGCGACATCACCGGGTCACTCGTCTACGACACCCGCACCGCCGAGTTCTCCTTCCAGCAGGGTCCGGTGTTCACCAATCTGCTGCTGGCCGACGAGATCAACCGCACCCCTCCCAAGACACAGTCGTCGCTCCTGGAAGCGATGGAGGAGCGCCAGGTCACGGTCGACGGAACCCCACGCCCGCTACCCGATCCGTTCCTGGTGGTGGCCACCCAGAACCCGGTCGAGTACGAGGGCACCTACCCCCTTCCCGAAGCGCAGCTCGACCGCTTCCTGCTCAAACTGACCGTGCCGCTGCCGTCCCGCGACGACGAGATCAGCGTCCTGACCCGGCACGCTGCGGGCTTCAACCCGCGCGATCTCCAGGCCGCGGGGATACGGCCCGTCGCGGGGCCCGCCGACCTGGAAGCCGCACGCGATGCCGTCGCCCGGACTTCCGTCTCGCCCGAGATCGCGGGCTATGTCGTCGATATCTGCCGTACCACTCGTGATTCCCCCTCGCTCGCACTCGGCGTCTCACCCCGAGGCGCCACCGCCCTGCTCTCCACCGCCCGTGCATGGGCCTGGCTGACCGGCCGGGACTATGTCACCCCGGACGATGTAAAAGCGCTGGCTCTGCCGACCCTCCGCCATCGCGTCCATCTCCGCCCCGAGGCCGAGATGGAGGGCGTCACCGCCGACTCCGTCATTACCGCGATCCTCGCCCAAGTCCCCGTCCCCCGATGAGGTGTTGACCCATGGCCCTCACCGGACGAACCGCGCTCCTCGCCGCTCTTGGCTCTCTCCCCGTCGGCCTGTTCGCACCCAGCTGGGCGGGGATCCTCGCTGTCAACGCGCCTCTCTCACTCGCCATTCTGTGCGACTACGCCCTGGCCGCACCAGTAAAAACGCTCCAATTCACCCGAAGCGGTGACACCTCTGTTCGACTCGGTGACGGTGCGGAGGTCCAACTCACTGTCGCCAACCGCTCAACTCGCCGTCTGCGCGCCCGAGTTCGGGACGCGTGGGAGCCAAGCAGCTGGCCCGCGGGTGACGAGCAGGGGTCCTCCCGCCACACGCTGACCGTCCCGGCGGGCGAGCGCCGCCGCTTGACCACGTTCCTGCGCCCCACCCGTCGCGGCGACCGGCGCTCCGAGCGCGTCACCGTGCGCTCGTTCGGGCCGATGGGGCTGGCCGCGCGCCAGGGCAGCCACGAAGTCCCGTGGACCGTACGCGTGCTGCCGCCCTTCACCAGCCGCAAACACCTGCCGTCCAGGCTGGCCCGGCTCCGGGAACTGGACGGCCGCACCAGCGTGCTCACCCGTGGCGAAGGCACCGAGTTCGACAGTCTCCGCGAGTACGTACCCGGTGACGACACCCGGTCCATCGACTGGCGCGCCACCGCACGCCAGTCGACCGTGGCGGTACGCACCTGGCGCCCCGAACGCGACCGGCATCTCCTGATCGTCCTCGACACCGGCCGCACCTCGGCCGGCCGCGTCGGCGATGTACCCCGACTCGACGCGTCGATGGACGCCGCACTTCTGCTGACCGCCCTGGCCGCACGAGCGGGCGACCGCGTGGATCTCCTCGCCTACGACCGCCGCATCCGCGCCCAGGTCCTGGGCCGCTCGGCGGGCGACGTCATACCCGCCATGGTCAACGCGATGGCTGCGCTGGAACCAGAGCTGGTGGAAACCGACGCCCGTGGCCTCAGCACGGCGGCACTGAAACACGCTCCCCGCCGCTCGCTCCTCGTCCTGCTCACCAGCCTCGACGCGGCCCCGGTCGAGGAGGGTCTTCTCCCTGTCCTCGCTCAGCTCACCCGCCGCCATACGGTCCTCGTGGCCTCGGTGGCCGATCCCCATATCGAAGAGATGAGCGCGGCCCGTGGCACAGTGGACGCGGTGTACGAGGCAGCCGCCGGCAGCCAGGCAACGTCTCAGCGGCTCCGTACGGCCGAGCAGTTGCAGCGCCACGGTGTGACCGTCGTGGATGCCACCCCGGACAACCTGGCGCCGGCGCTCGCCGACGCGTATCTGGCACTCAAGGCCGCAGGGCGCCTCTGATCTCCTCGGTCCGCGAATCAACCACTGCCGACCGGAAAGGCGGAAGGCAAAGGAAAGGGTTCTGAACGCAAAAATGCCCCGCACCAGATACCTGGTGCGGGGCATTCCCACAATAATTGTTCGGCGGCGTCCTACTCTCCCACAGGGTCCCCCCTGCAG
>NZ_JBFBEZ010000026.1:0-135383 GCF_040701725.1 Streptomyces sp. NPDC093109 | reverse complement strand
GAGATCCAACGTCGCGTCGGCTGCGCCGATTGCGCTTCGCTTCACCCTTGACACCTCCCCTTCCGGCGCGTGTACGGGAGAGGGGGGGCGGCCGGGGGGAGGGGGCCCGAGGGGTCCACTGTTCTGCCGCTCGGTTCAGGGTCCGACGGGCCGGTGGGCCCTGCGGGGCTGCGCGGCAGAGGAATGGGGTGGCCCGGCACCGGCTCGGCGGCTGACGGTCCGTTGCTGGTTGCGACTCAAGCCCCGCTGGTCACCGTCGCGCTGTGGTGCCCGGAAAGCGGGCGGGAGTTGCTGCCCGGCCGGGCCCGCGGGCCGGGCATCCCCACTCGCCTGTCCCTTATGGGATGGTTTGGTGGCCGATTGGGGGTCGTCTCCGGCGGTACGTGTGTCCTCAGGTGCATTAGCGGCACTCCAGGACGCATAGACGGCCCCCGGGGGCCCGCTTGGCGCAACGCGCGTCCCGGCAGGCACCTTCCCGCGCCGCCGGACGGGGCCCGCCGCCCGGACGACCCCTCGGGTCGGGCATCTCTACTCGCCTGCCCTATATGGGCCGGTTTGGCGACCCGTTGGGGTCTCCTCGGGCGGCGCATGTGTCCTCAGGTGCGTTAGGGGCACTTCTTGGCACATGGACGGCCTTCAGGGGGCCACTTGTTGTCACATACGTCCCAGCAATCCCACAACCCACACTCGGTGACCAGCGGGGCTTGAGTCGCAACCAGCAACGGACCGTCAGCCGCCGAGCCGGTGCCGGGCCACCCCATTCCTCTGCGGCGCAGCCCCGCAGGGCCCACCCGCCCGTCGGACCCTGAGCCGAGCGGCAGAACAGTGGACCCCTCGGGCCCCCTCCCCCCGGCCGCCCCCCCTCTCCCGCACACGCGCCGGAAGGGGAGGTGTCAAGGGTGAAGCGAAGCGCAATCGGCGCAGCCGACGCGACGCAGGAGCGCCCTTTACACCTCCCCTGGAGGCGCGACACTGACAGGAGGAGGGGTGGCCCAGCGCTGCACGCTCGCTCCCGTACGCCTCGGTTACCTCTTGGTACTGACCCGCAGGTGCCGTCGGCTTACCGAAGTGGCGTGTCGGCGGTGGGCGGTTGGGGTGTGTGGGGGTTCTTTCCGCGCGGGCTGTCTTTGGGGATGAGGAGCGCGCCGTTCGCTCCGAACGTCGCGATCAGCGGTGACAGGTGCTGACGGGCGGAGATGGGGGGCGGATCCGTTGTGGTCTGCGTTGTCATGAGGTGTTGTGCCCGCTCCTCGACGCGTGATGCGGGCGTGATGTGGGGGAACAGGGTTGCCCCCTGCCTGCGCGCCGGCATGAGGAAGCGGCGGGCGGGAGGCAACCCCTTACCTCTCCCCAATGGGGCGCGGAACGGGGAGAGTTGCGCCGGTCTGGGCGGGAACCTGCCGAGGAACGCGCCCGGATGGCGACACGTGGTGACGGTAGCGTCACGGATGGGTGGGACGCAACTGTGCCCCGTGGCATTCATGTCGCTTGTTGTATGAGTGGAGCCCCCCGCCGGGCTGGGCGAGGGGCTCCATGTGCAGGTCAGGCGGATTCAGTCGATGAAGTGATCGAACTCGCCTGCTTTGACGCCTGCGACGAACGCGGCGAACTTGGTGCGGTTGGTAGTTGTAATCGTGTTCGGGTCGTCGCTCTCGCGCATCAGGATCGCACCGTCGTGTGCGGCAACCTCGACGCACTGCGGCCCGTTGCCCGAGAGTGACGATTTCTGCCAGTGGATCTCTTTGCTCATGCCTGATCTCTCACAGTTCTCGCGCGATGTGATGAACGAAGCTGCGCGACTCAACAGGCCCCAATGAAGCCTGCTCGGCAAAGTCGAGCAGCGTTCGATTGTTCTCCAGTTCGGTGGCACCGCCGAGGAAGCGGCCACCGTAGAGGTTGTCGATGTGGACGGTATCGAACTGCGGGACGAGCCCGCTCGCATATAGCACGGTGTGGGTGAGGTCGATGAAGTCCTCGTTGGTGAATGGGATGACCCGAAGCGTTATGCCCGGCCGTTCCGACATCTCGATGAGGTGCTCAAGTTGCTTGCGGGCGACCTGCCGTCCCCCGACGCGCATGCGTAGCGCGGCTTCGTGAACGGTGGCCGTCAGGGCCGGAGGATTCCCGCGGTCGAAAATCCCCTTGCGTTTCATCCGGTGATCGACCCGGGCCTCCACCTCGTTGGCCGGCAGTGGTGGAAGCGATCTGCCGAACAGGGCTCGTGCGTGATCCTCCGTCTGCAAGACGCCCGGAAATGTCACCGGTTGGAGGTAACGCAGTTGTGCGGCGTGGTGCTCCAGCTCTGCGATGTCCAGGAAGCCCAGCGGCAGAACGCCGCGATAGTCGTCCCACCAGAACTGCCCGCGCTGTTCGTGCGTGATGGCGCACATCGCTTCGATCAACGCGGTGTCGTTGCACTCGTAGAACACGGCCAGTTTGCGGACCCGCTCCTCGCTGATGCCGATCTTGCCTGCCTCGATGTGGCTGATCTTTGCCTGATCCGTGGCCAGAAGGCCGGCCGCTTCGCGGGCCGCTCTGTTCACGCTGTTGCGTAGCTTCTTCAGCTCTTCCCCGAGGCGCATCTGGCGCACCGTCGGATTGCTCCTTGCGGGCATGTCACCTTCCCCTGTCTGTGCTCAGTGTCGCGCGCATCCGCGTTGCGGGTCCACCGGTATCACCATTTCGAGTGGCTATATTGCGTCGTGGCAATTATGCGCCCTAAGGTTTCTGGTGCTGCAACTCCGCACGTCAGTAGGGGAGAACGACATGACCACCGTCAACGCCACCGCCCGCCCCGTACCCCCACCCCCGCCGCGCGGGGACACGTACCGGTTGGCCCTGCCCAACACCGCCGCCGCGCCCAAAGTCGCCCGGGACTTCGTGAGTTCGCTGCTGGGGATCAACCGGCACAGCGCGCTCGTGGAGGACGCGCGGTTGTGCGTGACTGAGGTGGTGACCAACGTGCATCGTCACACCGCCACGCCGCTCATCCGGGTGCATGTCACGGTCGACCGTAAGCGGGTCACCGTCTGTGTCGCGGACGACGAGCCCTGGGCGCTGCCCGTTGCCGTACCGGTGTCGGACCGGGACAGCGGGCGGGGGCTGTTGCTGGTCGAGAGTCTGGCGTGGGCCTGGGGTGCGACCGTGCACGGGGGTTGCTCGCCGGGGCACAAAGTCGTCTGGTTCACGCTGGCCAGGCCGTCCGGTCCGCTGGGGACCGTATGACGCGGCCGGGTGATGGTGGCGGCGGCACGGCCTGGGACTTCGTCGTTACGGCGATCTGCCTGGGCGCCCTCGCCGGGGCTCTTGTCTTCACGCCGGTGCCGGTGCCAGTGCCGGAGTGGTTACGGCGGACGGAGGCTGAGGGGGAAGTGGTAGAGGAGGAGAGCGAGGGGGACGCTGCGGCCCTTACCGCTTGGCCCCCGTCCTGAAAGTGTGGCGCGCCCACAGGTAGCCGACCAGGGAGAGTGCCGCGCACCAGGCGAGGCCGATGGCCGCGTTGTTGCCGATCTCGGTGCCGAGCCACAGGCCGCGCAGGGTCTCGATGATCGGGGTGAACGGCTGGTTCTCGGCGAACCAGCGCAGGCCGGTGGGCATGGAATCCGGCGGCACGATGGCGCTGCCGAGGAACGGCAGGAACGTCAGTGGCATCGGGATGTTGCTGGCGGTCTCCGGCGTCCTGGCGACCAGGCCGATGCCCGCGGAGAGCCAGGTGAGGGCCAGGGTGAGGAAGGCGAGCAGGCCGATCGCGGCGAGCCACTCGACGGGTGTCGCGTTGGGGCGGAAGCCCATCAGGAGGGCGGTGCCGATGACCAGCGCGATGCCGATCATCGTCTGGATCACACTGCCGATGACATGGCCGGTCAGGAACGAGGCCTGGGAGATCGGCATCGTACGGAAGCGATTGACGATGCCCTCGGTCTTGTCGACGCACACACTGATCGCGGTGGTCAGCGCGCCGGAGGTGGCCGCCATGAGGATGATGCCGGGCGCTACGTAGTCGATGTAGCCGCCGGTGCCGGTGCCGGTGCTTGTGCTGGTACCGGTTCCCAGGGCGTTGCCGAAGACGTAGTTGAACAGCAGCAGCATCATCACCGGCATGATGACGACGGTGAGCGTCAGGGACGGGTAGCGCACAGCCTTCTTGAGGTTGCGCCGCAGCATCGTCCTGGAGTCTCTGGCGGCGTAGGACACGGTGGCCATTACGCGTTCTCCTTGGGCTGGCCGGTGAGTGTCAGGAAGACATCGTCGAGGTCGGGGGTGTGCACGGTGAGCGACTCGGCCCGGACGGCGGTGGACTCCAGGGTGTCGAGTACGGCCCGCAGGTTGGGGATGGATCCGTCGCTGGGGATCTGCAGGGTGAGCGAGTCCTCGTCGCGTGTGCCGATGCCGAAGATCCCCGCGGCGGTGTCCAGGGCCTGGACATCCGCGAACCGCACCCGGATGTGGCCGCCGGGGATACGCTGCTTCAGCTCGGCGGCGGTGCCCTCGGCGATCAGCCTGCCGTGGTCCAACACGGCTATACGGTCGGCGAGTCGGTCGGCCTCTTCGAGGTACTGGGTCGTCAGGAAGATGGTCACTCCGTCGTCGGCGACGAGGTCCCGGATGATCTCCCACATGGTGCGCCGGCTGCGCGGGTCGAGACCCGTGGTGGGCTCGTCGAGGAAGATGACGCGCGGGTCGCCGACCAGGGTCATCGCCAGGTCGAGCTTGCGCCGCATGCCACCGGAGAAGGTGACGGTGGTTTTGCCCGCCACGTCGGACAGGTCGAAGCGGCGCAGCAGCTCCTTGGCCCGCCGTCTGCCCTCGCGCCGGTCGAGGTGGTGCAGATCCGCCATGAGGAGCAGGTTCTCCTCGGCGGTCAGCAGGTTGTCGACGGCCGAGAACTGGCCGGTGACGCCGATCGTGGAGCGCACCGCGTCGGCGTCCCGGGTCAGATGGTGGCCCGCGACCCACGCCTCGCCCGAGTCGGCGTCCGCGTCGATGAGTGTGGAGAGGATCTCCACCGTGGTGGTCTTGCCGGCGCCGTTCGGTCCGAGCAGGGCGAAGACGGTGCCTTCGTCGATGCTCAGGTCGATGCCGTCGAGTACGCGCTTCTCGCCGTAGGACTTGCGCAGTCCGGTGGCGGTGATCGCCGGTGCCGGCGCGGATGTTCTGGTGGTCGGCATGCCGTTTCTCCTTTTGGATGTGGGGAGTTGGGCGTACGCGAAGGTCAGGCGCGGCGGATGATGATGTCGCCGGCCGCACTGCGCGCGTACACCTCGACGGTCTCGTCGGAGTCGGAAGGGCCGTCGGCGGAGCCGAGTTCACGGCGTACCGCGCCGAACTTGGTGTCCAGGTCGAGCCAGGCCGCGGTGCCCTCGTGGACGCCCACTTCCAGCTCACCGACGGAGGTACGCAGATCGATTCGGCCGCGGGCCGCGTCGTCGACGCGGATGCTGCCGTTGGACGACACCGCCGTGACGCCGGCGTGGGCGACGCCGATCTCGATCCGGCCGTTGGCGGACTTGGCGTCGACGCTGCTGTGCGCGATGCCCACGGAGATCTCGCCGTTGGCCGCGTTGATCTTCAGGCCGCCGGTGACCTCGCCGACCTTGGTCGCGCCGTTGCCGTTCTTGACGGTCGCCGCGCCGGTGGCCGTGCCGACCTCGATCCGGCCCGCCCCGATGACCTCGATGTCCCCGGTCGCACGGGCCAGCCGGATATCGCCGAGGTCGGTCTTGAGGTGGGCGCCCGCCACCTCGTCCACCTGGAGGTCACCGAGCGAGCTCTTGAGTGTGACCTCCCCGAAGTGGCCGTCGCAGAAGAAGCTGCCCATGGCCGTGGTGGCCCGGATGTCCGATCCCAGGGGCAGTTCCACGTTCACCTCGATGGCGCCCGACTTGCCGAACAGGGAGCGCTTCTTGGGTGTCCTGACCGTCAAATGACCTCCGGAGAAGGTGACTTGGGTCTGCTGTACGGCGCGGACGTCGTTCTCGTCGGATCCGTTGTGCGGCAGCACCTCGACGACGGTGTCGGTGCGCTTGCCCGCGGTGATGCGGGCCGTGCCGGCCTCCAACTCGAAGGTGGCGGAGATCGGTTCGGGTGTGTCGTAAGTAGGCATGGCTGTGCCGTCCTCTTCGGTTGGGTGGGTTGGGTGGGTTGGGTTGGTGGGTGCTGTGTGCCGTGTGCTGTGTGTCGTGTTGGTGGTGGCAGGTTCTAGCTAGCGGACCCAGCCGGTGAAGCCCCGGTTGCCGGAGCCGGAGCCGGATCCGGATCCGGAGCCGGAGCCGGATCCCGAGCCCTTGCCGCGGCCCTGCGGGTTCGTGCGTTCCCCGTCGTCGAGCGCGATGGACGCGGCCCGCACCAGCCAGGCGTTGACGGAGAGGCCCTCCGCTGCCGCGGCGGTCTCGGCGCGGCTCTTGAGGTGGGCGGGGAGGCGGAAGTTGATCCGCGCCATGGTGCCGTTGTCGTCGGCGGCGTCCACGGGCTGCGAATGCGGCTGCGGACGCGGCGACGGCTGCGGCGAGGGCTGCGACTGCGATGGAGCGGGTGCCGGCGGCGCCGTCACCACGAACTCGGGGTCGAGCCCGCGCAGCCGTACGTCGACCGAGCCGGGCGCCAGCTCCCGGGTGACCTCGCTCATGGCCGCGGAGAGCGCGTTGAGCAGGGTGAGCCGGGTGGCGGACTCCAGGGGCGCGGTGAGCCGCTCGGCGAGGGCGCGGGCTTCGTCACCGCCGGCGTTCGCCGCGATGGCGAGTTCCTGCCGGAGGTTGTCAACGTAGGGCGTGAGGTCCATGACGCCATCATGGCACACGTATGGCGCCATGGCGAGTCATGTTGGCGCCTTTCTGGCGCCTCTGCTCTGGGCTGGGGTTTCTTGGGTGGTGCTGCTGGGTTTGGTGTCGACTGCGGGGGGAGATGGCGCGGCGTGGTGCCAGTTTGGCGCCTCGGTGGCGTGTGGCGTCTGTGCCGCCGTAGTGCTCAGGTGGTGGCGGCGCCGAACCACCTCTGGAGTTGGTCGCGCAGCTTCTGCTGGTCCTCGCCTACCCACGCCACATGGCCGTCCGGCCGCAGCAGCACCGCGGGGGCGTCCAACTCCTCGCTGACGTCGACGGCATGGTCGACCCGGTCCGCCCAGCCCGCCGCCGAGAGCCGGCCGCCGGTCTGGTCGAGGAGCAGTCCGCGGCCGGTGTGCATCAGGCCGTAGAGGTGGCCCCGCTTCAGGGTGATGTCCCGTAGGCGTCGGCCTAGTAGTTCGTGGGTGGCGTCGTCCCCGGTCCCGTCGCTGAAGTCGTAGCGGACCGCGATCGCGGTGATCTTCTCGATCAGATAGCGGTTCACCTCCTCGAAGTCCATCAGCTCCGCCAGCAGCCGGCGCACCGACCGGGGGCCCGACTCGGGGGAGAGGAGCAGCATCTGGGCGCGGGTGTTGTCCAGTACGGCGGCGGCCACCGGATGCCGTTCGGTGTGGTAGCTGTCCAACAGCCCTTCCGGGGACCAGCCGTTGACCTCGGCGGCGAGCTTCCAGCCCAGGTTGAAGGCATCCTGGACGCCGAGGTTGAGGCCCTGCCCGCCGGTCGGCGGGTGGATGTGCGCCGCGTCGCCCGCCAGCAGCACCCGGTCGACCCGGTAACGCTCGGCCAGGCGCGTGGCGTCGCCGAACCGGGACAGCCAGCGCGGCGAGTGCACACCGAAGTCCGTGCCCGCGAAATGCCGCAGCCGCTGCTTGAACTCCTCGAAGGTCGGCGCGGCCGTACGGTCCTCGGCCACCCCCTCGGCGGGCACGATGAGGCGGTAGGCACCGTCCCCGGCGGGCATGGTGCCGAACCGCAAGTGTGTCTTGCGGACTTCGTTCACCGCGGCGGCCAGCTCCTCCGGGGGTACGGCCACCTCCATCTCGCCCAGCAGCGTCTCGACCCGGGAGGGCTCACCGGGGAAGCCGACGCCGAGCAGCTTGCGCACCGTGCTGCGCCCGCCGTCGCACCCGACGAGGTAGCGCGAGCGCAGCCGCGTGCCGTCGGCCAGTTCCACGGTCACCCCGTGGTCGTCCTGGCTCAGCCCCACCAGCTCGCAGCCGCGCCGGATCTCGGTCTCCAGCTCGATGGCGTGCTCGGTCAGCAGGCGCTCGGTGACCACCTGCGGGATGGCGAGGACGTACGAATGCGCGGTGTCCAGCTGCGCGGGCCACCGCTTGCCGATGCCGGCGAAGAAACCGCCGACCGCGAACTTCTGGCCGAGCGGAAGAAACCGCTCCAGCAGGCCGCGCTGGTCCATCACCTCGACGCTGCGCGCGTGCAGACCTTGTGCGCGGGAGTACTTGGTCGGCTCGGTCAGTTTCTCCAGCACGAGCGTGCGCACACCGTGCAGCCGCAGCTCGCCGGCGAGCATCAGGCCGCTCGGTCCACCGCCGGCGATGATGACGTCGATCATTGCAAACCCCCATTTGTTGCCACAGTTTCTGGCTTCGGCTGGAGATTCTGCGGTACGACCGGGGCCTTGCCGCAAGCCCCCTGGTGCGCTATAAGTTAAGAGTGGCGAGAGGTGGGTATACCCTCTCGCCTTTCCTTGTCTCTGTTCCGTCAGTCGGCCGTGCCGACCTTGTCGAGCATGGGGCCGGGGCCGGGGCCGGCGCGGGGTGGGTAGGGGCGGGCGAGCGTACGGAGTGGGGCCGCCCCTCCTGGTGTGAGTGTCGCGTCTCCGTGCCAGGTGTAAAGGGCGCTCCTGCGTCGCGTCGGCTGCGCCGATTTCGCTTCGCTTCACCCTTGACACCTGTCCCGGAGTCGCAAGTGCGGCTTTTCGGGAGGGGCGGCCGGGTGGGAGGGGGTTGCCCGGGGGACGGATGCCCTGCCACTCGGCTCAGGGGCCGGCGGGCCGGTGGGCCCTGCGGGGCTGCGCGGTAGTGGAGTGGGGTTGTGCGGCCCCGGCTCGGCGGCCAACGGTCCGTTGCTTGCTGAGACACATGCCCCGCCGGTGGGGGTGGTGGTGTGGGTGGTGTTTGTGTGGCGGCGAGTGGACACCCGGCGGAGGGTTCTGTGTCCTGGGGTGCGCAGGACTGCACTCCGGACGGAGGGGTGGGGCAAGTCCCTTGTCGGCGGGGGGATTTGTCGGCCTCGGGGTCGCTCAAGGGTTTGTTCCGGTCGATCGCGTTCGTCACTGTCCTGCTGGTGGGTCATCCGATCAAGTGAACCCCTCATGTGCCCCGGTCCGGGGGTCGATGGGCGACCGTACGCTCCACTGCGTCGTCCGGACCAGGGGAGTGGATATGAGTTCTGTGGGTCGTAGGAGCGTCGCGGTGATGGCCGCGGCTCTGGCGTCGCTGGGGGTGGGGACCGCTGTCACCGCCGCCCCGGCGGTGGCCGCGCCGTGCAGTGGGGCGGAGTGTCCGAGCCTCAAGCCGACCCGGCTGACGACCAGTCAGGCGAGCCTGAACGTCACCCAGATGCAGTTGGAGAACATTCACGCCATGGCGGTCGACGCGGTGACCGGGGAGCCCATCCGTGGTGCCCGGATCGTGTTCGCCACCGTTGGCGGCCGGACCCTGGGCGCGGCCTACACCGACTACGACGGCGTGGCCGCGATCACCGCCCCGGAGAACCTGGGCGTCGGGACCGTACAGGAGTTGCTGGGCGGGTACGAGGCCGCCATGGTCGGCGACGGCGTCCACGCCCCGGCCGGGGCCCACGGCGCGATCACCATCGGCATCGACCAGGGCCCCGGTGTGCCGGGAGCCCCGTGCAGCATCTGTAGCGACATCAGGATCAAGCGGGACGTGGTCCCGGTCGACTGGAGCCGGTGAGGATGCGGCTCTTCCGCAGGCGGGGCGGTACGGCTCCGGGCGCTCCCGTCAACGGCTACGCGGTGCTGGAGACGGTGGCCGCGCTGCCCATCAGCACCTGGCGCTACCTCTGGGAGCCCGAGGACGTACGCCACCTCGGGCCGATGGCCCAGGACTGGCACGCGGCCTTCGGCCTCAACCGGGACGACACCACCATCCCCGTGGTCGACGGCCTCGGCGTCGCCCTGGTCTGCGTCCAGGCCCTGAACCGGCGTGTGGAAGAACTCACGGCCGAAGTCGACCGTCTGCGCGCGGCCGGCCCGAAGGGCGGGACCCCATGACGGCGACGGATCAGCGGGCGATGAGTACGGACGCGATCTGGCGGCTGCCGGTGACGGTCTGCCGTATCACCCAGTTCCTCGGGGAGCGGGCGGCCGGCGCCCTGCTGGAGCGCGCGACCGCCGCCACCGGCGACGCGCTGAGGCCCTCCATGATCCGGGACCGCGAGGTGGTCCCCGACATCCGCCGGTCCAGGTCGTACCAGGACTTCGCCGCGCCCGAGTTGATGTCGGCCATCAACGAGGTGGTGGAGGCGGTCGAGCACACCCTGGGCGTCTCCTGCGCACACACCGAACCCAGCTACAGCCTCAACGTGCACAACGACGGCGACTTCTACGGTCCGCACCAGGACAGCAGCGCCGAGTTCTCCCCCCGGCGCCTGCTCACCTTCGTGTACTACCTGCACCGCACACCCCGGCCCTTCACCGGGGGCGCGCTGCGTGTGTTCGACGCAGCCCTGCCGCTGCACACCGAGACCACCGGGAAGTGGGAGGAGCGCACCTGGCGGGACTGGGAGCCCGAGCACGACAGCATCGTCTTCTTCCTCCCCAGCGCCTGGCACGAGGTACGCCCGGTCAGCTGCCCCGGCAAGCAGCACGAGGACAGCCGCTTCGCCATCAACGGCTGGCTGTGCAGCCCCGACCCGACCGCCGGATCCCCAAAAACGGTCTGAGCGGGCCCGTTTGAGGCGGCAGGTGCCCTGAATCCCGTCTTGTGCACTCCAGGACACAAGAGCCTCCGCCGGGTGCCCACTTGTCGTCACACGAGTCCCAGGAGACCTCCCCCATCCCACGGTGACCAGCGGGGCATGAGTGCCGGCCGATGGGCGGCCGTCAGCCGCCGATACGAGCCCCGCTGCCCCATTCCACTGCCGCGCAGCCCCGCAGGGTCCGCCGGGCCGCCGGACCCTGAGCCGAGCGGCAGGGCATCCGGTCCCCCGGGCAACCCCCTCCCACCCGGCCGCCCCTCCCGATAAGCCGCACTTGCGACTCCGGGGCAGGTGTCAAGGGTGCAGCGAAGCGCAATCGGCGCAGCCGACGCGACGCAGGAGCGCCCTTTACACCTGTCACGGAGTCGCGACACTCACAGCTGGAGGGGCGGCCCACCTACCCAACGACCCGCACCACCGCCCCGCCCTCTCCCCGCCCGCCCCCTACCGCACCCACACCCCCTACTCACCCCGCGCCGCCGTGAGTTCGTGCGCCAGGGCCACCAGGTGCGGGATTCCCGGGTGCGGGCCGTCCTCGCGCCAGGCCAGGTGGACGGGGAGCGGTGGGGCGTCGGTGAGGAGGCGGTAGGCGATGCCCGGGTGCGGGTGTACGGCCGCCGTCGAGGTGCCCGTGACACCGACGCCCCTGGCCGCCGCGATCGCCGTCAGCCAGTCGTCGGTGTTGCCGACCGTGAGGGTGGTGACCGGGCCCGCGGCGGAGGGCCAGAGGGCCCGGGTGGTGGTGCCCGAGACCGTGTTGACCATCACCGGCTGCGACGCCAGGTCCGCGAGCGTCAGTGTGTCGCGCGCGGCCAGCGGGCCGTCCGCCGGGACCGCCGCCATGCGGGGCTCCGTCAGCAGCAGCTCCGTGACCAGTCCCGGCGTGTCCACCGGGCCGCGCAGCAGCGCCGCGTCCACCTCGCCCCTGGCCAGTCCGGCCGTACGGTCGTCGATCCGGCGCAGCTCCAGCGGGGTGTCCGGGTACCGCTCCTGCCAGCGGCGCAGCAGCGGTGTGGTGTACGTGCCGAGGGCGGACCACGCGTGTCCGACCCTGAGCGGGCGGCGGCGCAGCCGGCCGGTGTCCAGCGCCGCGTCGAACGCCGCGACGGCCGTCGCGGCCAGGCCGCGGAAGGCGTGGCCCTCGGCGGTGAGGACGAAGTGATGGGTGGAGCGGTCCGCCAGCCGTACGCCGAGATGGTTCTCCAGCGCGGCGAGGGTGCGGGAGACGGACGGCTGGGTGAGGTGGAGCCTGGCCGCCGCGCGGGTCACGCCGCCCTCTTCGGCGACCGCCAGGAAGCAGCGGAGATGACGCAGCTCGATGCTCATGCGTCCGGAGCATAATCGCAGCGCGATTGGCATTTCACAGGGTGGAGGACGCGGCCGTACCGTCCTTTGGTAAGGGCCCTCCCGGTAGTGCAGTATCTTGGACTTCTCGTTCCCTGTAATGCACTAAGTGATGTACTCAACGGAAAGAAGGTCGGTCCGCAGTGGAAGAGTTGCGCGAGTCGCCCACCCGCACCGCCGCTGCCGCCGTGGACGCACCCGCCGTGGACGCACCCGCCGTCGACGCTCCCGCCGTGGACGCACCCCGCCGCGCGCTCGGGCCCGTCGCGCTCGTCATCGCCAGCGGGCTCTCCGTACAGTTCGGCGCGTCCGTCGCCATCATGCTGATGCCGCGCGCCGGCGCCCTCGGAGTCGTGTCGCTGCGGCTCGCGCTCGCCGCCGTTGTGATGCTCGCCGTCTGCCGGCCCACGCTGCGCGGCTACTCGCGCGCGGACTGGGGCACCGTCGTCGCCTTCGGCGCCGCCATGGGCTGCATGAACATCCTCTTCTACCAGTCCGTCGACCGTATCCCGCTGGGCGCCGCCGTCACCCTCGAAGTGCTCGGGCCGCTCGCGCTCTCCGTGATCGTCTCCCGGCGGCTGGTCAACCTGCTCTGGGCCGTCCTCGCGCTCGTCGGTCTGGTGCTGCTCAGCGGCCTCGCCACCGGAGGCGGCGGTACGGACGGCGGCGGTCTCGACCGGCTCGACCCGGTGGGCGCCGCGTACGCGCTCGGCGCCGGTGCCATGTGGGCCGCGTACATCGTCTTCAGCGCCCGCACCGGGCGGCGCTTCCCGCAGGCGGACGGGGTGGCCCTGGGCATGACGGTCGGCGCGCTGATCGCGCTGCCGCTCGGCATAGCCGAGTCGGGGGCCAA
Source organism: Streptomyces sp. NPDC093109 (assembly GCF_040701725.1). Taxonomy (NCBI): domain Bacteria; kingdom Bacillati; phylum Actinomycetota; class Actinomycetes; order Kitasatosporales; family Streptomycetaceae; genus Streptomyces; species Streptomyces sp. NPDC093109. The sequence goes on along the minus strand of NZ_JBFBEZ010000026.1, from coordinate 122,381 downwards.
GCTCCTGGCGCCCAGCACGCTCGGGCTCGGGCTCGCGGTGGCGCTGATGTCCTCCGTACTGCCGTACACCCTCGAACTCCTCGCCCTGCGGCGGATGCCCGCGCCGACCTTCGCCATCCTGATGAGCCTGGAACCCGCCATCGCGGCGACCGCCGGCTTCCTCGTACTGCACCAGGCGCTCTCCGCCACCGACGCGCTCGCGATCGCGCTGGTCATCGTCGCGAGCATGGGCGCCGTACGGACGCAGATCGGGCCGCGGCGCGGTCCGCGGGCCGCCCGGGGGAGGGCCGGCCGTAAGGCGGCGGCCGGGGGTCTCCCCAAGTAGCCCCCGTACGAGCGATATTGGCGGTCACGCAGCGCCGGAAGCATCGCGTCGAAGGGGTCGCCCCATGGTGTTCCACAGCGAGATGGTGTTCCACAGCGAGTACGCCGATGTACCCGTCCTCGACCTTCCCATTCACGAGGCCGTGCTCGGCCGGGCCGCCGCATACGGCGACTCCGTCGCGCTGATCGACGGCACGAACGGTACGACCACCACATACGCCCAGCTCGACGCCGCCCACCGCCGGCTCGCCGCCGCCCTCGTCGACGCGGGTGTGCGCAAGGGCGATGTCCTCGCCCTGCACAGTCCGAACAGCGTGGTGTACCCCATGGTCTTCTACGCGGCCACGCGCGCCGGGGCGGCCGTCACCACCGTCCACCCGCTGGTGACGGCGGAGGAACTCGCCGCGCGGTTACGGAACTCCGCCGCCCGCTGGATCGTGACCGTCGCGCCGCTGCTCGAAGTGGCGCGCCGTTCGGCGGAGTTGGTCGGCGGGATCGAGGAGATCTTCGTCTGCGACCGGGTGGCGGGGCACCGGTCGGTGCTGGATCTGGCGCGGGGACCGGTGAGTTGGCCGGCGCGTACGCCGATGGCCGTTCCCGAATCCGTCGCCGAATCCGTCGCCGAATCCGTTCGTGAATCCGTCTCCGAATCCGTCCCTGACGTCCCCGACGTCCCCGACGTCCCCATCGATCCCGGCGTGGACATCGCCGCTCTCCCCTACTCCTCCGGCACCACCGGCGCCCCCAAGGGCGTCATGCTCACCCACCGCGCGATCGCCACGAACCTGGCGCAGCTCGCGCCGTTCCTCCCCATCAGGCCCGGCGACCGGGTCCTCGCCGTGCTGCCGTTCTTCCACATCTACGGGCTGACCGCGCTGATGAACGCGCCGCTGCGGCACGGTGCGACCGTGGTCGTCCTGCCGCGCTTCGACCTCGACCAGTTTCTGCGGGCCATCGAGAAGTACCGGGTCAACGGCCTGTACGTGGCCCCGCCCATCGTCCTCGCGCTGGCCAAGCACCCGTCCGTCACCCAGCATGACCTCTCCTCGCTGGAGTACATCCTCAGCGCCGCCGCCCCGCTCGACGCCCGGCTCGCCGCCGCGTGCGCGGCCCGGCTGGGGCTGCCGCCCGTACGGCAGACGTACGGCCTGACGGAGCTGTCGACCGGCACGCATGTGGTGCCGCCGGACGCCGTGGAGCCGCCGCCCGGCACTGTCGGGAAGCTGCTCCCGGGCACCGAGATGCGGATCGTCCCCCTCAACGGCCGGGACGACCGCGACGGTGGCCACGACACCGCCACCCCCGCGGGGGCCGAGGGCGAGATCCTGCTGCGCGGCCCGCAGGTCATGAAGGGCTACCTCGGCGGGCCGGAGACCGCCGGCGCGACCGCCGCCATGATCGACACCGACGGGTGGGTGCACACCGGCGACATCGGGCGCACGGACGAGGACGGCTGGCTCTACGTGGTGGACCGGGTGACGGAGCTGATCACGCACCGGGGCCGCCGGATCGCGCCCGCCGAACTGGAGGCGCTGCTGCTGTCGCACGACGCCATCGCGGACGCGGCGGTGATCGGGGTACGGGAGGATTCCGGCGGCGAGGAAGAACACCCCGGCGACGTCGGTGGCGGCAGCAATGGTGACGGCGACGGCGAGGTGCCCAAGGCGTACGTCGTCCGGCAGCCCGGCGCGGAGGCGGTGACGGCGGAGCAGGTCATGGCCTACGTGGCGGAGCGCGTCGCGCCGTACAAGGAGGTGCGCCGGGTCGAGTTCATCGGCTCCGTACCGCGCGCAGCCTCGGGCAAGATCCTCCGGCGCGAGCTGCGGGACCGCGAGGCGCGCGACCGCGCGCGGGCCGCCAGGACGGGGGGCACCGGCGCGAGCGTGTGGGGGAACCCGGGCAACACGTGGGAGTACGGGCGCGAGATCGGCTGGGAGGCCCGGTAGCGCGCGGGGTGGGGGCGGGCGCAGGGCTGCTCCCGCCCCCACCCCTGGGGCCCCACCCGGGCTCCCGCTCCGGACGCAGCCACCCCCTGCCCCGGCCCCCGCCCCCACTACCGCGTGATCGCGTCGTACCCCTCGACCTCACGCGGGTCCCGGGTCCCCGGGCCCACATAGCGTGCCGACGGGCGTACGAGGCGTCCCGTGCGCTTCTGTTCAAGGATGTGCGCGGACCAGCCCGCCGTACGGGCGCAGGTGAACATGGACGTGAACATGTGCGCCGGCACCTCCGCGAAGTCCAGCACGATGGCGGCCCAGAACTCCACGTTCGTGGCCAGGACGCGGTCCGGCCGGCGGGCGTGCAGCTCCTCCAGGGCGGCCTTCTCCAGCGCCTCCGCGACCTCGAAGCGCGGCGCCGCCAGCTCCCGTGCCGTACGGCGCAGCACCCGCGCGCGGGGGTCCTCGGCGCGGTAGACGCGGTGGCCGAAGCCCATCAGGCGCTCGCCCTTGTCCAGGGTCTGCCTGACGTAGGCCGCCGCGTCGCCCGTGCGCTCGATCTCCTCGATCATGCCGAGGACGCGCGAGGGCGCGCCGCCGTGCAGCGGTCCCGACATCGCGCCGACCGCGCCCGAGAGGGCGGCGGCCACATCGGCGCCCGTGGAGGCGATGACGCGGGCGGTGAAGGTGGAGGCGTTCATGCCGTGCTCGGCGGCGGACGTCCAGTACGCGTCCACGGCCTTCACATGGCGCGGGTCCGGCTCGCCGCGCCAGCGGATCATGAAGCGTTCCACGACGGACCGCGCCTGGTCGATCTCCCGCTGCGGCACCATCGGCAGCCCCTGCCCGCGCGCCGACTGCGCCACGTACGACAGCGCCATCACGGCGGCGCGCGCCAGGTTGTCGCGGGCGGTGCGCTCGTCGATGTCGAGGAGGGGACGCAGTCCCCATACGGGCGCGAGCATGGCCAGCGCGGACTGTACGTCGACGCGGATGTCCCCGGAGTGGACCGGGATCGGGAAGGGCTCGGCGGGCGGCAGGCCGGGGGCGAACGCCCCGTCGACCAGGAGCCCCCACACATTGCCGAAGGACACCTGCCCGACCAGGTCCTCGATGTCGACGCCCCGGTAGCGGAGCGCGCCGCCCTCCTTGTCGGGTTCGGCGATCTCGGTCTCGAACGCCACGACCCCTTCGAGGCCGGGGACGAAGGAGGTGTCGGAGGAGGTGTCGGAGGCGGGCATGGGGCGGCTCCTCGGCAGCGGCGGGGCGGGGTCTGAACGGTGGCACGCGGTGCCGTATTGCGTCGCGTAGTGGCACGCGGTGCCTCGGGCGACCCCGGCGGGTGGGAACGATAGCCCGTGGCAGGCGACGGCGGAAGCGTGCCGACCGGGTGATGACCGGCACAGCACCCGATCGCCACGGACCGGTGGCCGGAAGGGTTGGCGGCACTCGGTGCGGGGCAAACTCGGCCCTACGGCAGGATGACACCCGTGCCTCACGACACCCCGGGTGATCCCGCTGATAGTCCCGTTTCCCTCGATTCCCGTGCATCGTCGACCTCTTCGACCTCTTCGACCTCTTCGACCTCTTCGACCTCTCCCGCCCCTCCCGATCCAGCGGCCATGCGCGAGCGCTACCGCTCCAGCCCGCTGCTGGAGGCGGACCTCGCCATCACTCCGATGGACCAGTTCACCCGCTGGTTCGAGGACGCCGTGGCCGCCGGCCTGCCCGAGCCGAACGCCATGGTCGTCTCGACGGCCGCCCGCGACGGCCGCCCGTCCTCGCGCACGGTGCTGCTGAAGGGGTACGACGAGCGCGGCTTCGTCTTCTTCACGAACTACACGTCCCGCAAGGGCCGCGAACTGGCCGCCAACCCGCATGTCGCGCTGCTCTTCCCCTGGCACCCGCTCGCCCGGCAGATCATCGTGACGGGTACGGCGGCGAAGGTCGGCCGGGACGAGACCGCCGCGTACTTCAGGACCAGGCCGCACGGCTCCCAGCTCGGCGCCTGGGCCAGCGACCAGTCCACGCCCGTCGCGTCGCGCGAGGTGCTGCTGCGCCGCTACGAGGAGCTGGCGGCCCGCTACCCGGACGACGAGCAGGTCCCGGTGCCGCCGCACTGGGGCGGCTTCCGGGTCACCCTGGACACCGCCGAGTTCTGGCAGGGCCACGAGAACCGGCTGCACGACCGGCTGCGCTACGTACGCGGTGAGGGCCCGCACGGGCGGCCCGGCTGGCGCGTCGAGCGGCTCTGCCCGTAACGCCGCACTGTCCTTAATGCCGCACCGTCTTTGAAACAGCAGTACCCCGCAGGCTCAGGTCCCTCCGGAGAGGAGCCGGCCGGACATACCGGCGAGCCTGCGGGGCGGTGACTGCTGGGATTTCGGCCTTCGACCCGGCCGAGCACTGCGAGAGTACGACGGCGGGCCGTTAGCCCGCAGCCACCTCACTTGTCCGGACTGAATACATCTGCCCGATCACCTCCTTTCGGTGTGCGGCACACGCTAGGCGCGTCTCAGGAGCGGCTCAAGTGAATTATTGAGATTTGTTGAACGCCCTGATTTCGGGGAACCTTGTGTGTGCTGGGTCACGTTCAAGTTGAATGATCGAGCGTGCACAGTAAGAGTCCCGCAGGGGGTGCCAGTCATGAGTGCTTCTCGGAGCGAGACCACCGACGCTCCCGGACCAGGTCCGGACCAGGACGGGGGCGAGGACGGGTCCGACGGGCCCGCCGGGCCTGACGGCTCCGGTGGCTCCGGCGGTTCCGGCGGACCTGACGGGTCCGATCTGCTCGCCGCCCTGCTCGACGGCATGGACGCGGCCCTCTGCGCCTTCGACGCGGACGGTGTGATCACCCACTGGAACCGCGAGGCCGAGCGGATACTCGGCTGGACGGCCGAAGAGGCCGTCGGACGGCGCGGCTTCGCCGGCTGGGCCGTGCGCACCGCCGACGCGGACGAGGTGCGGGACCGGCTGATGGCCGCGATGGACGCGCCGGGGCGGCAGGTCGACGAGTTCGCGCTGCTGCGCAAGGACGGCGGCCGGGTGCTCATCCGGACCCAGTCGACCGGGATGCGCGGCCCCGGCGGCCGGCCCGCCGGGGTCTACAGCGCCTTCAGCGAGGTCCACGAGCAGATCGATCTGGAGCGCTCCATCGCTCTCAGCGAAGCGCTGTTCGAGGACGCGGGCTGGGGCGTCGTGCTCGTGGACGTCGATCTGCGGCCGACCGTCGTGAACACGCACGCGGCCCGCGCGTTCGGTGCCACGGCGAGCGCGGGGAGCGCGGAGGGCGGGCGCGCGGCCCTGCTGGGGCGGCCCCTCGCCGAGCTGCTCACGCAGGGGGTCGAGGAGCTGGAGGCGGCCCTCCACCATGTGCTGTCGGGCGGCGCGCCCAGCGCGCTCGCCGAGCTGTGGGTGACGGTCGGCACGCCGGACGGCGACCGGCGGCGCTGCTGGCGCTCCGGTTTTCTGCGGCTGGCGTCGCCGCTGGCCGAGGAGCCCGTACCGCTGGGCGTGGGCTGGATGTTCCAGGACATCACCGAGACGAAGGTCGCCGCGCAGAGCGCCGACCGGCTGCGGTTCCGCGCCAGTCAGCTGCACCGGGCGGGCCGGGCCGCCGCCGAGTGCGAGGACCCGATGGAGGCGGCGGCGGTCCATCTCGACTTCGCGCTGGCGGGGTTCGCCGATCACGCGCTGGTCGATCTGGTGGCGGAGCAGGACCCGGACGTGCCCGTACGGCTGGTACGTACGCTGGCGACGCCGTCCGGCGGCGCGGCGGGCCCCAGCACCCCGGCCGAGACGGGCGGGATACCGGTGCGGTACGCGCCGACGCACCCGGCGCTCCAGGCGATGGACCGGGCGGGCTCGGTACGGGCGACGGCCCCGGCGGTCGCCCGCACCGCGCGCGCGTCGGGCAAGGGCGGCGGGGCCTACGGACAGCCGGCGCCCGGTGGTGCCGTCCCCGGGGCTGCCGCTGGGTCCGCTCCGGCGCCCGGCTCCGTGCCCGTACCGTCCCCGCAGTGGGCGAGCGCGCGCCAGTGGCCGCCGGACACCGTGCACGCGCTGTGCACGGTGCTGCGCTGCCGGGGCCGCTCGCTGGGCGTGGTGACGTTCCTCCGGGGCGCGAGCCGCCCGGCCTTCGAGCGGCCGGACGCGGTGTACGCGGAGGAGGTCACGTTGCGCATGGCGGCGTGCCTGGACCTCTCCGCGCTGCTGCCGGGGGCGGGCGCGGCCGACGCGGAGTGAGCGGACGCGGAGTGTGCAGACGTGGAGTGTGCAGACGTGGAGTGAGCCGCACGGCACCGGGATCGGACCGTACGACTCACTCCGGCTCATTCCGGCTTATTCCGGCTTACTCAAGCCTGCCGTCAACCCCCGTTGCTCTTCTGCCCGTTGCCGACCATCGGCGGGCGCATGGTCACCGGCTCCGTATCCCGGTCGTTGTGCCGCAGCGCCCAGTTCTCCAGGGCGATCCGGCACGCGTGGTCGACATGGCGGAGGCCGGAGAGATCCAGCTCGATCGGCCGGTCCTTCGGCAGCTCCTCCAACTGCTCCATCGTCCGGGGCAGCCGCAGGAACGTCGCGTTCCCGGTGATCGTCACCACCATCCGCCCGCCGGTGAGTTCGCGGACGTCGACATGGAGGTGCGAGATCTCCCACGCGGTCTTGACGACCGCGAGGAGCAGCCCCAGCACCACACCCTCGAAGAGGTTGGTGACCAGGATCGCCAGCGCGGTGACGACCAGGATCACGGCCTCGCCCCGGTGTTCGCGCCACAGCGGCGCCAACTCCCGTACGGGGACGAGCTTGCAGCCCGCGTGGACGAGGACGCCCGCGAGCGCGGCCAGCGGGATGACCCCGATCGCCGCCGGGAGCAGCGCGGCGAACAGCAGCAGCCACAGGCCGTGCAGGATGCGGGAGAGCGGCGTACGGGCGCCCGCCTGGACGTTGGCGGCGCTGCGGACGATGACGGCCGTCATCGGCAGCGCGCCGAGCGCCCCGCAGACGGTGTTGCCGATGCCCTGGGCCATCAGCTCCTTGTTGTAGTCGGTGCGCGGCCCGTCGTGCATCCGGTCGACGGCGGCGGCGCTGAACAGGCTCTCCGCCGAGGCGATGAGGGTGAAGGCGAGTACGGTGCCGATCGCGGCGACCGTGCCGAGCTGCCCGAAGTCGTCGAGCCCGGGCGGCCGGACGGACTCCAGCAGCCCCCGCACCTCGACCTTGGCGACGGACAGATCCAGCAGCAGTACGGCGCCGGTGGCGAGCGCGACCGCCGCCAGCGGCCCCGGCACGACCCTGACGCGGGCCGGGAACCGGGGCCAGAGAACGAGTACGGCGATGGTGCCCGCGCCGATGAGGAACGGGGTCAGCGCCGACCCGTCCGTGATGACGGCGACGGCGAGTTCGAGCAGCCCGCCGAGCTTGCCGAGCCCGCCGGACGGCTGCGCGGTGTCGGCCATCGCGTACACCTGCCCGAGGACGAGTACGAGCCCGATGCCGGCCAGCATCCCCTGCACGACGGCGACCGAGATGGCCCGGAACCAGCGGCCGAAGCCGAAGGCGCCGAGGGCGAGTTGGAGCAGCCCGGAGACGAGGACGATGGCGCCGAGCGTGCCGAGCCCGAACTCCTTGACCGCTTCGTACACGAGGACGGTCAGCCCGGCCGCCGGGCCGCTGACCTGGAGCGAGCTGCCCGGCAGACAGCCGACGAGCAGTCCGCCGACGATGCCGGTGACCAGCCCGAGTTCGGCGGGGACGCCGGAGGCGACGGCGACGCCCACACAGAGCGGGAGGGCGACGAGGAAGACGACGAGGGACGCGAGGATGTCGCGCCGAAGGACCACGCGGTCCTTCAGCACAGCGAATGAGGACATGACGGAGGCCGTCCTAGCTGTGGGGTCCGTGCGCGCGCGGCGCGACGGACGGGGGTGACGGGGGAGAGAAGGTGAGACCGCTGCGGTGTGCTCAGAGCGGTCTGAACTCCCCGTCCAGCTCCGGACGGTGGGTGCTGACGGCGCCGGTGTCCACTTCGTAGTACCAGGCGTGCAGGGCGAGCCGGCCGTCGGCGAGGCGCTCCCGTACGGCGGGATAGCCGCGCAGGGTGGTCAGTTGGGCCGCCGCGTGGTGCCGTACGGCCTGGGCGAGATCGCCCGTGGGCAGCGAGGGGACGCCGAGGTCGAGCCAGCCCCGCACGGCGGGCACACCCGACAGGTCGTCGCCGCGCACCAGGGCGCCCACGGCGCCACAGTGTGAGTGTCCGCAGACGACCAGGTCACGGACTTCGAGGACGCGCAGCGCGTACTCGATGGTGGCGGCCTCACCGCTGGGCCGCCTGGCGTCGTACGGGGGGACGATGTTGCCCGCCGTACGCAGCTCGAAGAGCTCGCCGGGGCGGGCGCCGGTGATGAGGGAGGGGATGACGCGGGAGTCGGAACAGGTGATGAACAGGGCTTCGGGGGTCTGTCCGGCCGCGAGATCGCGGAACTCCTCGGGGCGCTGCTCCGCCACCTGTATGGAGAACGCGCGGGCGTTGTCGATGAGGGTTGACTTCATGATGGCCTGCCTCCTGCACGCCCGGGCTCGCCGGGGCGCGGTGTGGTCGGGTCAGTGGGGGGTGGAACGAGGTGCGTGGTGGTGCGTGGTGGTGCGTGTGGTGCTGGGTGGTGCGTGGGTGGTGCGTAGGTGGTGCGTGAAGACGCGCCGGGCAACGAAGGGAGAGACAGAGGACGGGACGGGCGTGGCGCCTGACGGGTATCGCGTCCTGCCGGATCACGGCAGTCGGGAGAGTCAGCCGGGGAGAGGCCCGCGCGCGGTCGGTCCGGGAGTCCGGTCAGGAGGCGGTGGTGCCGCGTCTGACGGGGTGTTCGCAGTCCGCTCGGCGTCTCACTGCTCGCCCTTTCCGTTGCGGAGTCGTGCCGTTGGCTTACGGTCGGCATCCAGGATGCGGCACCGTAGCTTCGAGTACTTTACTCACACATTACCTTCTGGTGAAAGATCAATATTCCGCCACGTAAGGTCGCGGTGACGCAAAGTGTCAGCTCAGAGGCGTGCGTGCGTTCGAGGGTCGCTCTCAGTAGCGATGCGCGACGGGTGTTCGCGGCGGCGTTCTGGGTGGGCATTCAGCGGCGGTAGAAGATCCGGTCGCGGTTCTCGTCCATGATCCGGACGTTCCACTCCGGGCCGCCGTCGACATTGCCGGAACGCAGCAAGGGCGGCTCGACGCCCCGCTCGGCGAGCACCCCGGCGGCGGTCGCCATCATCGCCTGCATCAGCGCGCTCGTGACGACCGTGGAGGCGGGCGCGAACGGTGTCCCGATGCCGTCCGCCGTCAGCTCCGCGTCGCCGACGGCTATTCCGTTGTCGAGCACGATGTCGCAGTGGTCCTTCAGGAACGTGCCGGTACGGTTCCGGGGCTCCGTCTCCGTCGCGTACGCCACGGACGTCACGCCGATGACCGTCAGCCCCAGCGCCCGCGCGTGCTGGGCCATCTCGATGGGCAGCGCGTTGCGCCCGGAGAGGGAGACGATCACCAGCAGGTCCCCGGCGGTGGCCGGACTCACGTCGAGGGCGGCGGCGGCCAGCCCCTCGACCCGCTCCAGCGCCGAGCCCAGGGTGGCCGGTATGACGTCGACGCCGACCGTGCCGGGGACGGTGAGGAGGTTCATGACGGCGAAGCCGCCCGCCCGGTAGACCACGTCCTGGGCGGCGAGCGAGGAGTGCCCGGCGCCGAAGGCGAAGAGCCGGCCCCCGGCGGTGACGGTGTCGGCGATCGCCGTACCGGCCGCGGCGACGGCGGCGGACTCCTCGTCCCGTACCCGCCGGAGGAGCCCGATCGCGGCGTCGAGGAACCGGTCGGCCAGCTTGCTCTCGCTCATCGGAGGGCCCTTCGGGGTGGGGGCGGTGGAGGGCGCGGAACGCTGTGCGAGGGATCACGTTGAGGTCTGGACCATTACTCTGTCAATACCGCTTCTCCCGGCCCCGCACGGTTGTCGGTGGTATGCGTCAGAATTGGACTCAGGGCCAGCGCACGATTTATCGAGGGGCATGTATGTCCGGACTGATCGACACCACGGAGATGTACCTCCGCACCATCCTTGAGCTCGAAGAGGAAGGCGTGGTTCCGATGCGCGCCCGGATCGCGGAGCGGCTCGACCAGAGCGGTCCTACGGTCAGCCAGACCGTGGCCCGTATGGAGCGGGACGGACTGGTTCAGGTCGCGGGCGACCGGCACCTGGAGCTGACGGAGGAGGGGCGCCGGCTGGCGACGCGTGTCATGCGCAAGCACCGGCTCGCGGAGTGCCTGCTGGTCGATGTGATCGGCCTGGAGTGGGAGCAGGTGCACGCGGAGGCGTGCCGCTGGGAGCACGTGATGAGCGAGGCGGTCGAGCGGCGCGTGCTCGAACTGCTCCGCCACCCGACGGAGTCGCCGTACGGGAACCCGATCCCGGGCCTGGAGGAGCTGGGCGAGAAGACCGAGGCCGACCCGTTCCTCGACGCCGGCATGGTGAGCCTGGCCGATCTGGACCCGGGCGCCGAGGGCAAGACGGTGGTGGTGCGGCGGATCGGCGAGCCGATCCAGACCGACGCCCAGCTGATGTACGCGCTGCGGCGGGCGGGCGTGCGGCCCGGCTCCGTGGTGAGTGTGACGGAGTCCCCGGGCGGGGTGCTGGTGGGCAGCAGCGGAGAGTCCGCGGAACTGGCGTCCGAGGTGGCGTCACACGTCTTCGTCGCCAAGCAGTAGCAGTAGCAGTAGCAGCAGTAGCGGGACGACAGCAGCATCAGCAGCAATAGCAGCAGCAACAGCGGTCGCGGTAGAGCTCGGTAGAGGCAGGCGCGCGGTACGCGAAGGAGCCGACTCCGGTGCCGTGCGACGTATCGCGCGGCACCGGAGCCCGTCCCCCTCCGGCCGACCCGGGGCCCCGAGCGCCCGGGGTCGTCCCCCCCTCACGGACCACCCCTCCCCGGGCGGCCCGTCTCCCGGAAGAAGATCTCCCCTCGGCCGCGCCCGGCAATCCCGGGCAGTGGTCACTCGAACGAGGGGTGTTGCGGGCGAGAACCCTGTTTTCGAATAAAGGTTCGATAGTCTGCAAGGCGCAGGGACGCAAGTACGCAAAGACGCAGAGGACCGGCTCAGGACCGAAGGGGGTGCCGGGCAGATGGAGCAGCGCCTTGATGTGCGCCTTGATGTGACCGGAGCGGACGGCGTACGCCTCGCCGCCTGGGAATTCAGCGATCCGTCGAGCAGTGATCCGTCGAGCGGCGATCCGTCAAGCAGTGATCCGTCGAGCGGCGATCCGTTGGGTACGGGGGCCGGTGGCGCCGGCCGGGATTCCGCCGTCCTGCTGCTGCACGGCCTGATGGGCCGCGCCTCGCACTGGGCCGGTACCGCCCGCTGGCTGGCCGGGCGGCATCGCGCAGTCGCCCTCGACCAGCGGGGCCACGGCCGCAGCGACAAGCCGGCGGACGGCCGGTACACCCGCGAGGCGTATGTGGCGGACGCCGAGGCCGCGATCGAGCAGCTCGGGCTCGCGCCGGTCACGCTCATCGGCCATGCGATGGGCGCGCTCACCGCCTGGCAGCTCGCCGCCAAGCGCCCGGATCTGGTGCGCGCCCTGGTCATCAGCGATATGCGGGCGTCCGCGCTGGGAGCAGCGTCGCAGCGGGAGTGGAAGGACTGGTTCGGGGCCTGGCCCGTGCCCTTCGCGTCGCTTACCGACGTACGGAAGTGGTTCGGCGAGGAGGACCCCTGGGTGGAGCGCCCCACGCCCGCGCGCGGCGAGTTCTTCGCCGAGGTGATGGCCGAGCGGGCGGACGGCTGGGGCCCGGTGTTCTCGCGCCGGCAGATGCTGAGCGTCCGCGAGACCTGGGTCCACGACGCGCACTGGGAGGAGCTGGCCCATGTCCGCTGCCCCACCCTCGTGGTCCGGGGGCTCGACGGCGAGCTGGGGCGGGCGGAGGCGCACGAGATGGTCCGCGTCCTGCCCCAGGGGCAGTACGCCGAGGTGAGCGATGCCGGGCACCTCGTCCACTACGACCGGCCGGACGCGTGGCGGGCCGCGATAGAACCGTTCCTCGACGGGATCGCCGCGCGGGCCTGACCGCGATCGGCCCCGGCCCGGCACGGGGAGAGGACGGCCCACGGCCGGCAGCTCCTCAGCCGGCGGCTCCTCAGCCCTTGCTGACCGCCGTGAGGATCTCCGGCAGCCGCCAGGCCGTCGGCGGGCCCGCCAGCCGCAGACCGCCCCAGGCCACCAGCGTGCCGTACACCGCGCCGGTGGGCAGCAGCAGCCAGGACCACTCCTCCGCGCCCGCCGCGTGGATCCAGAGCGTGAGCCCGAGCACCGGGGCGCAGAGCAGGGCGGCCCCCAGCATGCCGCCGAAGATGGAGATCCAGGCGAGTCCGGCCTGTCCCGGGGCGACGTTCTTGTAGCCGCTGTCCTGCGGTATCGAGTACGGGAAACGGGCCGAGGCCACCGCGCCCGTCGCCAGCATCGCGCCGACCAGCGCGAAGGAGAGGCCGAGCGCCTCCGGCAGGGGCCGCCAGTCGCCCAGCACGGCCGCCGTCACCACGGTGACCAGCGTCGCGTACGGGAGGATGATCACCAGCATGGCCAGTGCGCGGGCGCGCAGCTCCAGATAGGCGTCCCGGGGCGAGGAAATGGTCAGGGCGACCATCCAGAAGGCCGAGGTGTCCTGGCCGAACTGGTTGTACATCTGGACGCCGAGCATGCCCGCCGCGAAGCACGCCAGATAGATCGTGCCCGTGCCCTGGAGCGCGTTGAACACCGGCACGATCAGCCCGATCGCCAGCGACGTCACCCACGCCGCCTTCGTCTTCGGGTCGCGCCACACATAGCGCAGGCTCCGGCCGACCACCGCGCCCGTACGGCCCCCGGACGTGCCGGACAGCAGCCGCGCCGCCCGCGCGACCACCCGCGCGACCGCCCCCGTGCCCGAACCGGCCGCAGCCGCCGCCGACTCCCGCCGGGACGGCCCGGCCGCCGCGAGCGTCGAACTGTCAGGGGCCGTCATCAGCTTGACCAGCGACCGCCGCCACGCGAACAGCAGCGCCGCCAGCGCGCCCGCCGACAGCAGCAGTTGGGCCGCCGCACGCCCGTACGCGCCCTCGCTCGCCGACTCCACCGCGCCGGTCGCCGACGCGGGCGGCAGCCACCGTACGGCCTCCGCCACCGGGTCGAGCGCCGCGAGGCCGCCCGCGTCGCCGAGGCGCTGGGCACCGAAGTTGACGAGCTGGAAGCCCACCGCGATCACAAGGCCGCTCAGTACGGCCAGATCGCGGCCCTTGCGCGAGGTCAGCAGCCGGATGTTGGCCGTCGCGACGGCCCGTGCCAGCGCCACGCACACCAGCAGCGTCAGCGGTACGGCGACGACCGCGACGGCGATCGCCGCCGTCCCGTACGCCGTGGCCACCGCGGAACCGGTCAGCAGGAGGAACGTGAACAGCGGCCCGAGGCCGACCAGCGACGCGGCGAGCAGCGCGCCGACGAGCGGGCGCGGGCGCAGCGGCAGCATCACCAGCCGGGTCGGGTCGAGTGTCTCGTCACCGCTCGGGAAGAACAGCGGCATCACGGCCCAGCCCAGGGCGAGCAGGGCCGTCAGCAGCACGGTCAGGGTGCCGGCGTGCGCGCTGCCGCGCAGCACGACCAGGCCGGCCAGCTGCCCGGCCGCGAGGAGCAGCGCGCCGAGCGCGCTCAGCACGTAGGCGAAGCGGCGACCGGACGACTGGCGCAGCCCGTTGCGCAGCAGGGTGAGCTTGAGCCGGACGAAGACCGGCGCGAGCGCGGCGGCCGTGGCGGGTGCGACGGGTGCGGCGGTCGGCACGGAGGCCGGGCCGGTGCTCGGCACGGAGGCCGGCGCACCGGACGGATCGGCCGGGCCGACCGCTTCGGACGCGTCGACCTGGCCGGATGCGTCGACTTGGCCGCCCGCGTCTACCGGGCCGGACGCGTCCGGCGTACGCGGGGCGCTCATCGGGCGCCGCCGCCCAGCCAGTCCAGCCGGTCCCCGGTATCGCGCCCCCGCGCGCCCACCAGCTCCAGGAACGCGCTCTGGAGCGACGCGGCGTCGCCCCGTACCTCCGCCAGCGTGCCCTGCGCCCGGATCCGGCCGCCCGCCATCACCGCCACCCAGTCGCAGAGCGACTCGACCAGCTCCATCACATGGCTGGAGAAGACGACGGTCGCGCCCGAGGCGGTGTACCGCTCCAGAACGCTCCGGATGGTCTGCGCGGAGACCGGATCGACGCCCTCGAACGGCTCGTCCAGGAAGAGGACTTCGGGATTGTGCAGCAGCGCCGCCGCCAGCCCGATCTTCTTCCGCATACCGGTCGAGTAGTCGACGACGAGCTTGTGCTGCGCGCCCGCCAGGTCCAGTACGTCGAGGAGCTGGGTCGCCCGCTTGTCGACCTCGGCGCCGGGCAGCCCCCGCAGCCGCCCGGTGTAGCCGAGGAGTTCACGCCCCGAGAGCCGCTCGAAGAGCCGCAGCCCCTCCGGGAGAACCCCGATGCGCGCCTTGACCGCCACCGGGTCGCGCCATACGTCGTGGCCCGCGACCAGGATCCGTCCCTGATCGGGCCTGAGCAGCCCGGTCACCATCGAGAGCGTGGTGGTCTTGCCCGCGCCGTTCGGGCCGACCAGGCCGATGAACTGGCCCGCGGGCAGGTCGAGATCGATCCCGGCGACGGCGATCTGTTCGCCGAAGCGCTTCCACAGGCCCTCGACACGCACGGCCGGCACGGCGGGCGCGACACGTAGGGCCGGCTCGACACGTACGGCGGGCTCGGCGGGCGTGGACCGATCCTGATTCTGGTCCGGCATGGCGGCGCACTGCCTTTCGGTGTCCCTTACAGCTGAAGGACCACCTTATGTACGGCGTGCCCGTTCCGCGGCGGCTTCCCGCCCGCACGCGTACGCCAGCGGGCTGATCAGCTCCTCCGCGTCCGGCAGCCAGCGGTTGGCCGGGGTCGGCCGGCGGGCCCACTGGACCGTGCCGCCGCGCGTCCGGGTGGGCGGCGCGGCCACGTAATCCCCCTCGCCGCGCGCGACGAGGTCGAGCGAGGAGAGCGACCAGCCCAACTGCCGTACGAGCCCGTCCAGCTTGCCCGCCGCGCCCGGCAGGACGAAGAACAGCATCCGCCGGCCGGGGGTGCGGGTCACCGGGCCGGGGGCCACCCCCAGCCGCTCCATCCTGGCCAGCGCGAGGAACCCGGCCGACTCCGGGACCTCCAGCGCGTCGAAGCTCCGCCCCGTGGGCAGCAGGACCGAGGCCGCGGGACGCTCCGCCCACAGCCGGCGCGCGGACACCGCGCTGCCCGTCGCCAGCCCCACCCAGTCGGGGCCGGCCGCGTGCGCCCCCGGGGCCCGGCAGTCGGCGCGGCGGCACGAGCACCGCTCCCCGCCCGCCATGCCCGCAGCCGCCTCCACCTCCGCCGGCTCCAGCCAGGTGCCGGGGAACACGTCCCAGTGCCGCTCCTCGGCGTACCGCACCGCGCTGTCCAGCAGCGATTCGCCCCGCTGTCCGGGGATCCGTACGGCGTCCGTGGCTCCGGTGGTTCTGGTGGTTCCAGTGGTTCCGGCGACTCCGGCGACTCCAGTGGCGCCCGAGGCGCCTGTGGTTCCGACGGGCCCGATGGTCTTTTCCGCGATGATCTCTTCCACGCTGAGCACAACTCCCGCCGCCACGGCCGGTTACGGGCGCGCGGAGGCGCACCACGCCGCGCCGGTACCGCACATGGGGCGCATGGAGGCATGTGCGGGGGCGCTCGGGAAGGAGTGGAGCGGTACGGGGGTAACCAACCCCGGTGGTCCGACAACATATGGGCAGCGCAAGGCCAACCGGCCGTCTTTGAAGGAAGTTTCAGGAAAGTCATCGAATTTTTCCGTTATTACCGAACATGCGCATTCTTCGTACACTTGCCGGGCAGTGATCACTGAGTCGACCACTGCGGCTTTCAGGGGGTATCCATTGGCAGCCAGGCCACTCGTCGCGCGTCAGCCGAACGAACGGCTCCAGGCGCTCATTCAGGAAGCCGGGTGCTCCAACGCCGGGCTCGCCCGGCGCGTCAACATGGTGGGAGCGGAACGCGGACTGGATCTGCGGTACGACAAGACCTCCGTCGCCCGCTGGCTGCGCGGACAGCAGCCGCGCGGCCGGGCCCCGGGCGTCATCTCCGAGGCGCTCGGCCGCAAGCTGGGCCGCGCGGTCACGATCGACGAGATCGGCATGGCCAACGGGAAGAACCTGGCCTCGGGCGTCGGCCTCCAGTTCTCGCCGACGGTCATGGGCGCGATCGAGCAGGTCTGCGAGCTGTGGCGGAGCGATGTGGGCCGCCGCGACTTCCTGTCAGGTTCCGCGGTGGCGTCCTCGGCGCTCGTGGAGCCCAGCCGTGACTGGCTGATCACCGGCGCCGATCCGGCCGTGGCGCGCAACACCGGCGCGCGCGTGGGCGATTCGGACGTCGACGCGGTCCGGGCGATGACACGCGCGCTGATCGATCTCGACCACCGCTTCGGCAGCGGCCATGTCAGGCCGGTCGTCGTCCACTATCTGAACAGCGTGGTGGCGGGCCTGCTCGCCGGTTCGTACCGGGAGCCGGTCGGCCGCAGGCTCTTCGCCGCGGTCTCCCGCCTCACCGAGCTGGCGGGATACATGGCGGTCGACACCGGCCAGCCAGGACTCGCCCAGCGCTACTACATCCAGGCGCTGCGGCTCGCCCAGGCCGCCGGTGACCGGGGGTACGGCGGATACGTACTGGCCGCGTCCATGAGCCATCTCGCGGCGCAGCTGGGCAATCCGCGCGAGATCGCGCAGCTGGCCCGCGCCGCGCAGGAGGGCACGCGCGGGCAGGTGACCCCGCGCGCGCAGGCCATGTTCTACGCGGCCGAGGCCCGGGGGCACGCGCTGATGGGCGACGCCCACACCTGCGAGCTGGTGGTGGGCCGGGCGGTCACGGCCCTGGAGCACGCGGGGGAGCCCGGGGAAGGCGGCTCGGGGTCCAGGTCAGGGGCGGGCGACGATCCGGACTGGATCGCGCACTTCGACCACGCCTATCTCGCGGACGAACTGGCGCACTGCTACCGGGATCTCGGCCGTCCGGAGATCTCCGCCCGTTACGCGGCCGAGTCGCTGGCGGGCCACCCCGCCTCGCGGGCCCGCAGGCGCGCCATCGGCTTCGTCCTGCTGGCCACGGCACAGGTCCAGCAGCGCGAGGTGGAGCAGGGGTGCCAGACGGGGACGCGCGCGGTGGAGCTGCTCGGGACGCTGCGGTCGAGCCGGGGCGCGGAGTATCTCGACGATCTCCAGCAGCGGCTGGAGCCGTACGGGGACGAGCCCGCGGTGCGCGAGTTCGGGGCGCGGCTGGAGATCCAGGCCGCGTGAACTTTTGGTGGTGATGGTGGTGAGGGGACGGGACACAGCGGCGTAATTCACCTCTGACGGTGGCGTGTCGCAGGGGTGAGTTGTTATGGAACAGATGTATGTGGTCGAGCGGCTCGGTTCACCCGGTAGCGTGAACCGCTGATTCGTCAGATGCAGAGGTTCCACCCGTTCCACACGTAGGAGTCCCGGTGACGCAGAGCGGACAAGGGGACGAGCCGCGGAATCCCGCGGCTCGGCCCGCCCACGAAGGCGTCGTGCTGCCGAGCGACGGCAGCGGGCCCTGGATCCCCGGCTCCACCACGGACGCCGACGTTCCGGACCACCGGCCCGCGCAGCCGTACGCACCGCAGCCGCCGGCGTACGGGCAGCAGACGTACGGACAGCAGCCGTCGTACGGGGCCCAGCCGTCCTACGGGCAGCAGCAGGTTCCCGGGCAGCAGTCGTACGGCGAGCTGCCGGAGCTGTACGGGCAGCAGCCGCAGACGTACGGCGGGGCACTCCCGCTGCCCGAGCAGGGGCAGGGGCAGGGGCAGGGGCAGGCACAGGCCCCGGCTTCGCAGCCGTACGGACAGTCGTACGGGCAGCCGTACGGGGCGCCGCTGCCGCCTGAGGCGCCGCCCGTGCCGCCGTTCGCGCCGCCGTCCGTACCCCCGCAGTCCGTACCGGCACCGGGCAGCGCGGACGCGACGCAGTATCTGCCGCCGATCCCGTCGTCGGGTGCCATGCCGTCGATGGGCGGCCCGGGTGGCCCCGGCGGCCCGGACGCGGACGCCACGCAGTTCATCCCGCCGATCGCGGCCGGTGGTCCCGGCCCCGGCATGCTGCCGCCGGAGAGCTTCGCCGCCACCCAGTTCCTGCCGCCTGTGCCGGCCCAGGGCGGCGGCTCCGACGCCGACGCCACGCAGTTCATCGCGCCGGTCTCCGCGACGGGCCCCGCCCCATACGACATTCGTCCCGGCGGCCCCGGCACACCCGGTGTCCCCGGCACACCGGGCGACCCGGGCGACCGCCCGCCGCCCGCGGACTTCGACAACCTCTTCCGCGCGGACGGCCCCGGCGCCGCGCCGGCCCCGGTCCCGGGCGGGTTCGCGGCTCCGACCCAGCAGATGCCGAAGTTCGACCCGGCGGCCCAGCCGTACGCCCAACAGCCGCAGGCGCAGGCGCGGCAGCCCGGCCGCCCCCGCCCGCAGCGCCACGGCCACGCGGACGCCGGATACGCGGACCCCGGGTACGCGCCGCCGCCGTCGCCCGGGCGAGGCGCAGGACGCAAGAAGTCGTCGCGCGTGCCGGCCATCGCGGCCGTGGGCGTCGGGATCGTCGTCCTCGGCCTGGGCGCGGGCGCGCTGATGGGCGGCGGCGGTGACAAGAAGCAGGACGACAGCGGCACCGTCGCCTCGGCCTCCAGCCCGTCCGCCTCTGCCTCCTCCGAGCCGTCGGCGTCCTCACCCGCGCCCGATCCGGTCAAGACCCAGGCAGAGGCGCTCGACACGCTCCTCGCGGACAGCAGCAGCAGCCGCGAGTCCGTGATCAAGGCCGTCGACTCCATCAAGTCCTGCCGCGACCTCGACCAGGCGGCCTCCGACCTGCGCGCCGCCGCCGAGCAGCGGCGCGGCCTGGTCACCCGGCTGGGCGGGCTGACCGTCGACAAGCTCCCGAACCACACGGAGCTGACGTCCTCCCTCACCAACGCCTGGCAGGCGTCGGCCTCCGCCGACGACCACTACGCGGCCTGGGCCGACCAGGTCAACGGCAAGAAGGGCTGCCGCCGCGGCCACGCCCGCGTCACGAACGACACCGCGCAGGGCAACAAGGCGAGCGGCGAGGCCACGGCGGCGAAACAGAAGGCCTCCGGCCTGTGGAACGGCATCGCCGACACGTACAGCCTCACCAAGCGCGCACCGACGCAGTTGTAACGCGGCTGGCGGCTGGCGGCTGGCGGCTGCGGCTCCTGCTCTGGCTCCGGCAGAGGCGGGATGACGGGGAGAGGCGGGCCGGCCGCGTTACTGCGACGGTCTGCCCAGGATGCCGGCCACGTTCACGAAGCCCTTCCGCTGCGCCACCAGCCGTCCCTTCCGTACCACCTGGAAGGTCACGTCGCCGTTCACGATGCGGGGGAAGCCCGGGGTGCCCTGCATGTCCTCGTAGCGCCAGCGCAGCGGCGGGGTCAGGCCGCCCGTGTCGACCTCGGCGCCGTGGTCAAGGGCGTTGGTGAGGGTGCCGGCGGTGATCTTGTCCGTGCGGAGGGACTCGATGACGGCGCTGAGCGCGGTGTACGCGATCCAGGTGGTCTGCGCGCCCGGGTCCGCCGGGTCGATGTCGTCGTCGCCGAAGGCGTACTTCTCGATGACGTCGCGCATCGGCTGCCACACGGAGTCGCCCGCCGGCGGGTACCAGCCGGTCAGATACGCGCCCTCGAAGGGGCCGCTCTTGCCGCCCGTGCTGTCGATGAGGGACTGGCCGACGCTGCCGAGCACCGACGAGACGCGGATGCTCCTGCCGTCGGCGGGGACGCGCCGGTAGGAGTCAAAAAACGTTTCTGTACGGTCGCCGAGCACGGCCGTCACACAGCCGCCGTCGCCCGCCCTGGCGCGCGCCTGCTCCGCCGCGCCCGCGTACGCGGTGGCGCTCTCCGGCGCGCGGATGTCGGCGGCGCGGGCGCGGCGGGCGGTGGCGAGGCCGGAGTCCAGCAGGTCGGCGAAGTCGTCACCGGTGGTGGTGTCGGGCCTGACGAGCGCGGTACCGGCGCAGTCGCGGGCCTGCTGCTGCCCGTTGCCCGCGAGGAGCGTCGCCTGACCGCCGTTGACCGGATACGACATGAAGCTGGTGAACTCCTCGGGGGCGATGCCGTAACCGCCGAGATACGGGATGGACGCGGCCTCCAGCGGCGCCATGAACTCCCGGCCGTGCTGGCTGTACGAGCCGACGACCGCCACCACCTTCGCCTTGACGGCGCGCCGCGCGCAGTCCGCCGCGTGCGCCGGGTCGTTGCGTTCGTTGCAGGTCAGGACGCGCAGCTTGTGGCCGTCGATGCCACCGGCCGCGTTGACGTAGCGCGCGTACGCCTTCGCCATGGCGGGCATGCCGGGCCGGTTGGTGGCCTCGGTGCCGCTCGGCGCCCAGGTCATGACGGTGACGGGCGCCCGGGAGCCGTCCGCGCCGCCGGGCAGGACGCCGCACCCCGCCAGCGGTGGCAGGAGCAGCAGTGACACGCCCGCGAGGGCTGTGCGGAGCCTACGTACGGTCATAAGTAGGCACACTTCCGGCCCGGGGGTAACACTGGGCTGTGCGGTACTCAACTGTCGGTTACGGGCAGGTGAATTGCGGGGGCCCGGTGCTCCGTGCCGGGGTGGAACGTAGAGTCGACAACTGTGCTGCAAGGTTCCGAGAACTCTTCCCGTCCCGCCCGTCGCTCCCCCACCATGGGCGGCATGCCGCTGAATGACATGCCGTGGTGGCGCTGGCGCAGCAACGTGCGCTCGGCGCTGCACATGCTTTCCGACCCCGTGTTCCACCAGGAGTGCTGGCTGGCCGGCCTCGAAGGATACGGCGACGTCACCGACGCCGTGTACCGGCTCGTCGAGGACACCTGGCTGGACAACTGGTCCGCCGAGAAGTACGTCGGCACGATCTTCCGCGACTCCGGCGAGGCCGCGCTCGTCGACGTCGCCGTGCTGCGGGTGCTGCGGATCATGCACCAGGTCGGCGCGGACGCGCCGGTCTCCGCGTATCTGGAGCACCACGGCTGGCCGGAGGCGGTACGGGCGGCCCGCGAGGCGCACGTACGGCTGGCGGTGAGCGACGGGGACGACCCGGACACGGTGCCGCAGTCGCTGGACGTGCTGCGGATGGTCACCCGGTCCGGCTGAGGCGTGAACCGCGTACGCGTCCGGCCGGCGTGTCCGCGGTCCGGGCGAGGATCCCGCCTCCGGCGCGGATGTGGGATCCTCTGAGGTCATGAGCACCGCCCCGCAGCCACCTGCCGCCGCCGCGTCCCCCACCCTGTCCGACCAGTACGTCCTGACGCTGTCCTGCCCGGACAAGCAGGGCATCGTGCACGCCGTGTCGAGCTATCTCTTCATGACCGGCTGCAACATCGAGGACAGCCAGCAGTTCGGGGACCACGACACGGGTCTCTTCTTCATGCGGGTGCACTTCTCCGCGGGCGCTCCCGTGACGGTGGAGAAGCTGCGCGCGAGCTTCGCCGCGATCGGCGACTCGTTCCGTATGGAGTGGCAGATCCACCGCGCCGACGAGCGCATGCGTGTGGTGCTCATGGTCAGCAGGTTCGGCCACTGCCTCAACGACCTGCTGTTCCGGTCCTCCATCGGCGCGCTGCCGGTGGAGATCGTGGCCGTCGTCTCGAACCACCAGGACTTCGCCGAGCTGTCCGCCTCGTACCACATCCCGTTCCACCACATCCCCGTCACCAAGGACACCAAGGCCGCCGCCGAGGCGGAGCTGCTGGAGCTGGTACGGGCGGAGCGGGTGGAGCTGGTGGTGCTGGCGCGCTACATGCAGGTCATCTCGGACGATCTGTGCAAGCAGCTGAGCGGCCGGATCATCAACATCCACCACTCCTTCCTGCCGAGCTTCAAGGGCGCGCGCCCGTACCACCAGGCGCACGCGCGCGGGGTGAAGCTGATCGGCGCGACCTCGCACTATGTGACGGCGGATCTCGACGAGGGCCCGATCATCGAGCAGGAGGTCCAGCGCGTCGGCCACCAGGTCACGCCGGACCAGCTCGTGGCGATCGGCCGGGACGTGGAGTGCAGGGCGCTGGCGCACGCGGTGAAGTGGCACGCCGAGCACCGGATCCTGCTCAACGGGCGCCGTACGGTCGTCTTCGGCTGAGCGGGTCCCGGTACCGGACCTGCGCGCGGCGGCGACCCGTGTCGCGGCCCCGGCCCGGTAACGCGGCGGCGGTCCGTATCGCGGACCCAGCCCCGTAACGCGGCGGCGGTCAGAGGCGGCTCAGTGCCGCCGCCGCGAACAGCACGTCCCTGATCGCCTCCCGGTCGCCCTCCTGCCCGGCCGCCGCGTCCTCCGGCGGTACGTGGCCCGCCACGAGCTGGCAGAACTCGACGGCGTCCAGCGCCACCGAGCCGACGGCCCGTTCGGGCACGGCGAGCGCGGCCGGGGAGTCCAGCGCGATGTACCAGTCACCGCCGCCGGGGCCCTCGACCTCCAGATGCAGGGACCGGCCGGGCGCGCCCGCCGCCACCAGGTCCTTCGCCGGGCCCGCGAGCCCGCTGCGGCGGCGCAGGGCGAGCGCCGCGGGCAGCAGCCGGGCCGACAGGTCGACCATCTCGCGCAGATGGGCGCCGCAGGGCGGGTCGTACGGGTAGTCCACGGCCTCCGCGATGTCCGCGCCGTGCACCCAGCACTCGAAGGCGCGGTCGAGCAGCGCGTCCCGCAGGGGCAGCGCGAACTCCCCGTACGAGACGGACAGCTCGGCGACGCCCCGGCCGGCGAAGGAGACCGTACGGATGAGGGTGTGGCTCTGCTCGCGCCAGGGTTCGTGAAGGGCCCGGGTGGGCGGCGGGTGCGCGCCGCCCTCGTGCCAGAAGGTCTCCGTACGGGCGGTGGGGTCGGTCGCGGCGCCGGGGCCGAGCGGGTCGTCGAGCCCGAGGGCGGCGGAGACCAGACCGTCCACGGACAGGAGATGGGCGATGACACCGGCGACCGTCGTCCGGCGGGAGGTGGCCCGTTCCTCCTCGAACCACTTGAGCTTGACGGGCGCGTGCCACTCCGTGTCGCGGATGTCGCGCAGCAGCGCGTCGAGCCGCGCGGACTCGGCGTCGTACGGCGCTGCCCAGTCCGGCACCGGTATCCGGGCCGGGCGGACGCCGAGACAGCTCTCCAGGACGCGCGAGCGCAGCAACGGGTCGAGGTCCAGGCTCTGTTCGGTGTGGAGGAGCCCCACGGCGTCGCGCAGCCGGAGCGCCTCCTCGGCGCAGGGCGCGCACTCGGTGAGGTGGTCCTCGACGAGGGTGGTCTCCTCGGCGGAGCAGGCCGAGAGCGCCCAGGCGCCGAGGAGCGAGCTGAGCACGGTGTGGGGCGGTTTCTCCGCGGGGGTCGCGGGATCCGTCGCGGGGGCCGGCACCGGCACCGGTTCTTGTGGCAGTTGGGGCGCGAGGTTCGTGAGGTGCGCGTGGTTCTCCGTGGCCGGGCGTGGGCTCGGTATGCGCGAGTAGACCGCGGGCTCGTCAGGATCCCGGCCGTCGTGGTGGCCGCCGTCCAGTGGGCCGGTCATCGCGCGCGTCCGTGGCCGGGCGGCGAGGTGCCGTCGCGCGGGAAGTCCTCGCCGGCCCGGGTGTTGGCCGTCGAGAGCAGCTGGAGGCCGAGCCGCAGCCGGCGCCTGGCCTCGTCCTCGGTGACGCCGAGGTCCGCGGCGGCCTGGCGGTAGTCCCTGCGCTGGAAGTACGCCAGCTCCAGCGCGTCCCAGAGCGGCGGTGGCATGGACCTGACGATGTAATCCGCGCGGGCGGCTGCCGCGACCCGGCGTATCTTCTCCTCCAGCGCGGCCAGCTTCTCGCGCGAGGTCTCGCCGCTCGCCTCGTACGCCGCCGCCTCGGTCCGCCGGAGCTGTGCCACGGCCAGCTCCTGTGTGACGTTCGCCACCCAGGAGCGGATCGAGCCCTGCTTGGGGTCGTACGTGTCCGGGTGTTCCCAGAGATGGCCGAAAACTTCGCGGGTGATCCGGCCGGCCGCCTCGTCGTCGTCCAGCACCCGGTGGGCCAGGCTGTGCACCAGGGGCGCGTACCTGTCGTACAGCTCGCCGAGCGCCGCCGCCTCGCCCCGGGCCATCCGCTGCTGCATCCTGCGGTCCCAGCGGGGAGGACTGTCCTTCGCCATACGACCCCCTGCTCTGTTCTTCCGCGCTCTGTTCCGCTGTGCGATCCGCCCCTGCTCAGCCGCGCGACACCGTCGTGTCCGGGCCCACCGTTACCCGAATGTAGTCGGCGGCGCCGACAACGCACGCTCCTTTGAGGCAAGTGCGCCCCCGGGGCCGTCCGGCAGGGTAGGGGACGGCGAAGGTGGGTATCCAGGGGGGTACGTTTCGCGGGAGTGGTGCGGGGCAGTCGCGGCAGAGGGAAGGACGGATTCCGGATCAGCCCGGAACCGGGCCCGAGGAAAGGTCCAGGCACGTGACGCTCAAGGTGGAGGAGTCCGAGCAGGCCGGGTGGACCGTGCTGTGTGTCACCGGTGAGCTGGACCTGCTGACGTCTCCTGAGGTCCGGCAGGGGGTGCACGACGCCGTCGCCGAGGGGCGGCGGGATGTGGTGCTCGATCTCTCCCGGGTGTTCTTCTGCGACTCCAGTGGCGTCGGAGTGCTGATCGCCGCGCGCCGGCTGCTGCACTCCTGCCGGGGGCGGCTGCGGCTCGTACTGCCCGCGCGCGGTGCGGAGGCCGGTGCCGGGTCGCATGTCAACCGCGTACTGGCGGCGCTCGGTGTGCGCCGGCTCTTCGAGGTCTATCCCGATGTCCGGTCGGCCGTGGACGGGTCGTCGCAGTCGCTGTCCGCGTAGTCCGCCCGGTCCGCGCGCTTCTTGGGACGACCCTTGCTTCACCGGGAACCTACAACCGGACGCATGCCGTCCGCTGTCGTCGTACGCTCCGGGCATGGACAGCGCAGAGTACGAGGCCAAGATCGCCTCCCGGTTCGCGGCATTCGACCAGGACGGCAGTGGCTCCATCGACCGTGAGGACTTCAGCGGGGCGGCGGCGGCGCTGCTGGCGGAGTTCGGTACGGCCGCCCGCTCCGACAAGGGACAGGCGCTGTACAGCGGGGCGGAGGCGTTCTGGCAGGGCATGGCCGGCATCGCGGACGTGGACGGCGATCAGCGGGTCAGCAGGCAGGAGTTCGTGACGGGCGCGGTGAAGCGCCTGCGGGACAGCCCCGCGCGGTTCGCCGAGATCGCCCGCCCGTTCCTGCACGCCGCGATCGCCGTGGCCGACGAGGACGGTGGCGGGGTGACCCCGGCCGCGGTCGAGCGGGCGCTGCGGGTGCTCGGCGTGGACCGGGCGGCGGCGGAGCGGGTGGCCCGGGAGCTGGACGCGGACGGCGACGGCAGGATCCGGGAGGCGGACATCCTCACCGGCTTCGCCGGGTATTACGTGACGCCCGAGCCCTGACGGGACCGCCGGGGCGCCCGGGGTTTCCGGAACATCCGAGGTTTCCGGAACGCCCGGGGTTTCCGGAACGTCCGGGGCTCGCGTGTCGTCCGGGGCGTCCGAGTCGTCCCGGAAAGCCGCTCATCGGCACCGTTGCCAAAGCTCTGGCCCTAACCCTGCAATGCGTCACTGTGCGTATCGGGCCGGGGAGTTGAGGTCGATACCGGGTTGTGTCCTTACGGCGGTCCGTCACAGGCCGGAGTCGCGCCGGGCTCCGGTACGCTCCGTTGGGTGCGAGAGCCAAGGCAGGCCCCTGAGGGGCGCGGCGGTCGCGGTGCCGGCGGTGCGGCGGCGCCGGGAGCGGGCATGTGCGCCGCTCGCGCGCTCGAAGTGCGCCGTGCGCGCCCGCGTTCGACTCGCCGCGATGTGCGTCGCACAGTATGCACTACGCGTACTCCTTCGCGCTGGAATATGCCCGAAGCGCTTGTTGCGGTGACTGTATGTCAACCATGCTGTGTCGCAGGTACATCACGTTCAGTGATCCTGTTGAGGACCTTGTCGAGGCGCGAGGCGATGTGTCCGCCGGTTCGGATGGTGTGAGCGGTGCAGGTGCTTCAGATGCAGTTGGAGGTAGGACCCGATCCCGCGGAGGTGGGGCGGGCCCGTAGATGGGCGCGGTCGCGGCTCGTCGGTTCGGGAATGGACGGCGATGAGCCGGTGGCGGAGGCGCTGATCCTGCTCATCTCCGAGCTGGTCACCAACGCCGTGGTGCACACGGGCTGTCCGGCCGTGCTGCGGATGCTCTTCGGCGCGGGCCCGGCCGAGGCCGACACCGTACGCGTCGAGGTGGCGGACGCCAGCGCGGTCCCCCCGCGCCCGCGTCACGCGGAGGGGGACGACACCAACGGGCGCGGCCTGGAGCTGGTCGACTGTCTCGCCGACCGGTGGGGCTGGCAGCCGGAGGGCGCGGGCAAGCGCATCTGGTGCGAGATCGACCGCACCGCGAAGGAGCCGGACGACGCGCCGCAGAAGGCGCCGACGGCCCCGGCGACGCTGACGGCCCCGGCGTCGTTGACCCCGGCGCCCCGCGAGCCGGTGCCGCGCGAGCCGGCTCCCTTCGAGCCGTCCTACACCGTCTACCCCTGGTGAACCGCGGGGCCTGCTGAACCGCGGGCCCTGCTGAACCGCGGTCCGGCTCAGCCGAGTACGGCCGCCACGCTCAGGTCGCGCAGGCGGCAGAACTCCTCGGCGCCGTCGTTGCGGTAGCGCCAGGGCAGGGCGCCGACGTACCCGTCCACCTGGCGGAACAGCTCCACGGCCGCCTCGTCCCGGTCCTGTACGCACAGGTAGTACGCCAGCAGGTGCCGGACCTCGGCGAGCCGGGGATGGTCAGGATCGGCCGCCGCCGCGTCGGTCAGGGCGGCGTCCACCAGGGCGCGTGCCTCGTCGGTGTTCTCCGTCACGTAGCCCTCGACCTCCTCGCGGTGCTCGAAGAGGACGATCAGCGGGAGGATCCGCAGCAGACTGCCCAGCGGCGCGTCGGCCGCCGCCCGCGCCGCGAAGTCGCGGGCCAGCTCCTCCGAACCGCGCCACTTCGCGCACCAGTACTGGAGCGCCGAGAAGTGCGCCTCGTAGTGGTGCGGCGCCCGCTGGACGAGCTCCTTCCAGAGCCGGTCCAGCCGGGCGTGCGGATAGCCGAGCCCGAGCCCGGTCCAGATCTCCACGATGTACGGGGTCGGGTCGTCCGGCGCCAGTTCGGCCGCTCTCGCGCACTCCGCGACGGACCGCTCCAGCACCCGGTGGAACCCCGCGAACTGCTCGCCGCTGGTGTACTTGGCCCGTTGCGCGCCCCGGATGTCCCACGCGAGATCGACCGTGGACCGGGCCCGTACCACCGCGGCGTCCGGGTCGTCGGGGCGCTCCGCCTCCCAGTCGGCCAGCCAGCCGTCGTCCTTGGCGGCCAGGCCGCCGAGATGGCCGACGTACATGCTGCGGTGCTCCCAGTCGGGGCCGGTCGCCGTCGCGGTGGCGCTCCGTGTGGCGGCGAGCAGGTCGGCCACCGGCCGCCAGTCGCCGGTCTCCAGGGCGTGCTGGGCGCCGGTCAGCCCGGCGGGCAGGGGCGCGGAGTACTCGGTGTTCTGCCGCTCGGGCGGCAGGAACCCCAGCTCCGCGCTCTCCGCGGACAGTTCGGGGCCCGATCCGTCGGACTCGCCGCGCATCTGCTTGCGGAACTCCTGGACGAACGTCACCACGTACACGTCCAGGGCCAGCAGCTTCACGAGCAGGAAGAGACAGCCGAGGGAGAGAAGGATGATCAGGGCGACGAGCATGGGCGGGTTCCTTCGGTGGGCGGAGCTGCGGAGCTACGGATGGGGAGGACGGCTGACGGATGGCGAGCACGGCTGACGGATGGGGAGTACGGCTACGCGTACGGGCGGGCGGGCGGGCGGCGGCGCGGCGCGGCCGTGGGTGGCAGCCGCCCGCCCGGACTCACCGCGCCGGGTCGAGCAGCAGCCGCTTGAGCGGATCGGTGTCCGGCCGGTCGGCCAGCGCCGCCGCGACCGCGGCCTCCGGATCGTGCTCGGCGTGCTCGGGCATCAGCCGTACCGCCGCCGCCTCGGACCAGGAGAACGTCCAGCTCAGCCGGGACCGGCCGGCCAGTTCGGCCAGGACCATGGCGGTGACGCCGTTCACCAGCGCCGGACGGACCAGCTCCTGGAAGGCCCGGCCGGTGACCGTGGCCGTCGTCTCGGAGAGCGGCAGTCTGCGGGCGAGCTGCCACAGCTGGCCGTCGTCGATCACCCGGAGCAGCACCGCCATGGTGGGCTGGTCACGGGTGTAGTCGGCCAGCGCCCGGTGCAGCGGCGAGTCCAGGGCGCCGAGCCGGCCGCGGGAGGACTCCGTCAGCAGCTCAGGCCAGTCGGCCGCGCGGCGCATGGCCCGCGCGTCGGGGGTGAGCACCGCGTCCTCCAGGGCCACCAGGGTGCGGGCGGGGTCGGTGAGGAGATCCAGGGCGGCGCCCTTGCCGCTGCCGGCAGCCCTGACGGCCGGGGACTTCTCGGGGGACTTTTCGGGTGACGGTGACGGTGACGGTGACGGTGACGGTTGCGGTCCCGGTCCCGGTCCCGGCTCCGGTTCCGGCGACGTGGGCAGCTCCTCGATCCGCCGTACCCGGTCCGCGATCGGCGGGTGCGATCCGTACGGGGAGACCGGCTCGTCCGGCAACTCGTCGCGCAGCGGCAGCAGTTGCAGCGCGCGGGCGCTGAGCAGCTCCCCGAAGCCGCCGAACACCGCGCCGCGCGGCGGGAGCAGTCCGGATTCCGTGCCCATCAGAGCGTACGAGCGAAGGTAGAAGCCGTGCGCGGAGTCCAGCACCGGAATCTCGCGCAGCGCCGACGCGGTGGCGTCCCGGCCGGCGATCCGGGCGGCCGTCGCGTCGGCCGCGTACTCCTGGCGCCGGGCGTCGGCCAGTGTGGCGCGCAGGGAGAGCTTCGCGTAGGCGGTGTAGAGCCGGGCCATCACGCGGTACGTGAAGCCCGCGCCGCCCGGGTCGATCTCGCGCGCCTCGCGGCCCTTGGCGAGCCGCTTCTCGTTGCGGCGCTCCTGGCGGGCCCGTTCCTTGTCCTGCGTACGGTCCGCGCGCTCCTCGAAGTCCCCGATGGTGCGCAGCAGTTGATCGCGCCCACGGCGGATCGCCGGGCCGAGCCGGGTGTCGGAGTGCGAGTAGTGGCCCAGCTCGTGGGCGATGACCGAGCGCAACTGCGCCTGGTTGAGGCCCTGGAGCAGCGGTACGCCGAGGAAGAGCAGCCGGCGGCCCGGCAGCAGCCCCAGCAGCCGGGCCTCTTCGGTGACCGCCGCGTTCACCTCGGCGGTGAGTATGATCGCGTCCGGCGCCCTGGTGACAACCTGGTCCGCCAACTCCCGTACAGTTAGCCAGAGTTCGGGTTCGGTGTCCGGGTCGACCGGCAGTCCGGACGGATAGTCGTCCGGGCCCCGGCTGCCCAGCATGAACATGCCCCGCACCACGGGTATCGCGAGCAGCAGCGACACCACGGTCAGCTTGACCGCGACCGAGGCCGGGCCCCAGCGGAAGAACGCGTAGTCCGCGCCCGCGAGTGCCCCCAGCACGACGAGGCCCAGCAGATGGAATCCGGCCAGCAGCGCGAGCGCGCGCAGGGCACGGAGAGACGCCCCCATATGAAATTTCCCCCCTCTTCGGAAAAGACTGAGGGAGTATGCATCAGGCGCCTGACCGGCCCGGATCCGGGGTGTGCGCGGTTCGGCCCGGGGTCCTGGCGCGGAAGGCGCGCCGGTACGCCGTCGGTGGCACACCCAGCGCCGTCTGGAGGTGCTGGCGCATCGACTGGGCCGTGCCGAAGCCGGCGTCGCGGGCGACCCGGTCGACCGGGAGATCCGTCGACTCAAGGAGCTGGCGGGCGCGTTCGACACGCTGGCGGACCAGCCACTGACCTGGGCTGATACCGGATTCCTCGCGGAAGCGGCGGGTGAAAGTCCGGACGGACATCGACTCCTGCTCGGCCATGTCGCGCAGCTGGATCGGCTGATGGAGCCGGGCGAGCGCCCAGGTCCTGGCGGCGGTGGTGGTCGCCAGCCGGGGCTCGGGCACCGGGCGCCGGATGTACTGGGCCTGGCCGCCGTCCCGGTGCGGGGGCACGACCGTACGGCGGGCGACCTCGTTGGCGACGGCCGAGCCGTGGTCGCGCCGCACGATATGGAGGCAGAGATCGATCCCGGCGGCGACCCCGGCCGAGGTCAGGACGTCACCGTCGTCGATGAACAGGACGTCCGCGTCCACCCCGACCCGGGGGAACAGCCGCTGGAAGTGGGCGGCCGAGGACCAGTGCGTGGTGGCGGGCCGGCCGTCGAGGAGGCCCGCCGCGGCCAGGACGTAACCGCCGGTGCAGATCGAGACGAGCCGGGTGCCGGGTCGGATACGGGCGAGGGCGGCGGCCAGCTCGGGGGTGAGAACGCCCTGCTCGTAGACGGGCCCGAGCGCGTACGACGCGGGGACGACGACGGTGTCGGCGGTGGCCAGCGCCTCCGGGCCGTGCTCGACGAGGATCGAGAAGTCGGCGTCGGTACGGACCGGCCCCGGCGCGTCGACCGCGCAGGTCACGACCTCGTACAGCCGCTCCCGCGCCGGGTGCCTGGCCAGGCCGAAGATCCGCTGCGGGATGCCCAGTTCGAACGGGATCAGCCCGGGGAGCGCGAGCACGACGACCCGGTGCGGCCGGTGCCGGGGGACGGCGCGGGGGGTTTGGGCGTCTCGGGCGTCTCGGGCGTCTCGGGCCATGGCCCGATCGTAGCGAACCATGTCCCTCCGGCCACTCGCGCGGACGGCGCCGCCCGGCCGATGCTGTCCGGCGTGACGCAGATACGTGAGACACCCGACGTGCGCCTTCCGCGACGTCCGGCCCGTCCGGCCCGTCCGGCCCGTCCGCCACGGTTCCACCGGGCGTGGTCCGTCGCCGTGGTCACCTTCGTGACGATCATCGGCGCGGCGGCCTTCGCCTCGCTGCCGGGGCTGCTGATCGAGCCGCTGCACACCGAGTTCGACTGGTCGCGCGGCACGATCGGGTTCGCCGTCTCCGTCAACCTCGCGCTGTACGGGCTGACCGCGCCGTTCGCCGCCGCGCTGATGGACCGCTTCGGGATCCGGCGGGTCGTCGCCGTGGCGCTCACCGTCATCTCGGCGGGCTCCCTGCTCACGGTGTGGATGACGGCCGCCTGGCAACTGGTGCTCTACTGGGGCCTGCTGGTCGGCCTCGGCAGCGGCTCGATGGCGCTCGCCTTCGCCGCGACCGTCACCAACCGCTGGTTCGTGGCCCGGCGCGGACTCGTCACGGGCATTCTCACGGCGGCCGGCGCCTCCGGGCAGCTGGTCTTTCTGCCGCTGCTGTCCTGGCTGGTGGAGCGGCACGGGTGGCGTCCGGCGGCGGTCACCGTGGCGCTGGCCGCCGCCGCGGTCGTACCGTTCGTCTGGCTGCTGCTGCGGGACCACCCGGCGGACGTGGGGCTCCCGCCGTACGGCGCGCCCGCCTTCGTACCGAAACCGCCGCCGGTGCCCGGTGCCGCGCGGCGGGCGGTCGGGGCGCTGGTCCGGGCGGCCCGTACCGGGCCCTTCTGGCTGCTGGCCGGTACGTTCGCGATCTGCGGCGCCTCCACGAACGGCCTGGTGAAGACCCACTTCGTGCCCGCCGCGCACGACCACGGCATGCCGATCACGGCCGCCGCGTCGCTGCTCGCGGTGGTCGGGGTCTTCGATGTGATCGGCACGATCGCGTCCGGCTGGTTCACCGACCGCTTCGACGCGCGCCGGCTGCTCGCGGTCTACTACGCGCTGCGCGGGGTCTCGCTGCTGTTCCTGCCGATGCTGCTGGCGCCTTCCGTGCACCCGCCGATGGTCTTCTTCATCGTCTTCTACGGCCTGGACTGGGTCGCCACGGTCCCGCCGACCATCGCCCTGTGCCGGGAGCACTACGGGGACGACAGCGCGATCGTCTTCGGCTGGGTCCTCGCCTCGCACCAGATCGGCGCGGCGGCCGTCGCCTTCGCGGGCGGCCTGGCGCGGGACGTCTTCGGCTCGTACGACGTGGTCTGGTACGCCTCGGGCGCGCTGTGCGCGACGGCGGCGCTGATGGCCCTGGTGATCAGGCGCCGGCCGGGGGCGGAGAACCCGGTCGAGCGGCTCGAAAGCCAAACTCTGAACGGAAGTTGACCACGTCCGGACTTCCGCGTACTCCTGACGACGACAACCAGGAGGAAACACATTGGCCGACGTCGCCACTTTCGCCACCGCACCCGGTGCGCTGCCCTTCATCGGGCACGCCGCCCGGCTGGTCCGGCCGTGGCCGCTGCTGGACTCGCTGCCCGCTCTCGGAGACGTGGTGGAACTCCGTCTCGGCTCCACCCGCGTCCACGTCGTCTGCTCCCCCGAACTGGTGCACCACGTACTGACCCACGACAACGTGTTCGACAAGGGCGGTGCGGTGTACGACCAGGTCCGTACCGTGTTCGGCGACGATCTGGTCACCTGCACCCACGCGCGGCACCGCCGTGCCCGCCGGCTGGTGCAGCCCGTCTTCCACCACTCACGGTTCCCCCGCTATGCCGAGCTGATGGCCGAGCGGGCGACGGCGACCGTCAGCGGCTGGCGCAGCGGGCAGATCCTTGACGTACCCGCTGAGATGCACACCCTGATCGGCCGGATGTCGATCGCCGCGCTGTTCGCCTCGCGGCTCACGGCCCAGCAACTGGATCAGGTCTACGACGACATCTCCACGGTGACCAGCGGCTGGCTGCGGCGGATGGTCGCCCCTCCGGCGTTGCGGGGCATCGCCGGAGGCCGGGCGTTCGACCGGGCGCGCGCCCGGTTCCACGCCACGATCCTGGACGCGATACGCCGGGCCGAGACCGAGACCGAGACCGAGAAGGGGGCCGGTACCGGCCCCGGTGCTGAGACCAAGGCCGACGACGTCGCCGCGGTTCTGCTGGGCGCCCGCGACGAGGACGGCAGCCGCTTGGGCGAGCAGGAGATCATCGACGAACTGGTCACCATGTACTTCGCCGCCGTGGAGACAAGCGCCGGCCTCATGTCGTGGACCCTGGACGAGCTTGCCCGTAACCCCGATATCCAGGACCGGGTGCGCGCCGAGATCGACGACGTCCTCGGTGACCGCGTGCCCACCACCGAGGATGTGAAGCAACTCCGCTACACAGGACGGGTGTTGCATGAGGCGTTACGGCTGCAACCGCCGACGTGGCTGCTCACGCGTGAGGTGACGACCGATACGACGCTCGGCGGACACCCGCTGGCCAAGGGCGCCACCGTCGCCTACAGCCCGTACCTTCAGTGCCGGCACCCGTCGGTGTTTCCCGATCCCCACCGGTTCGACCCGGATCGCTGGAACGACCTCAACCCCGCGGCATTGCGCGGCACCTTCGTGCCCTTCGGCGGGGGAGCCCGTAAATGCATCGGCGACACCTTCGGCCTGACGGAATCGGCGATCGCGCTGGCCACGCTGCTGCGGTCGTGGACCGTGCTGCCGCTGACCCAGCGCCCACCCGCCTGGCGTACCTCACTGGTGCTGAGCCCGAAGGCACTGCGCGTGCGGCTGGTGGCGTCGGCACCACCGGCCGGAATCCCCGGAACACCGAAGGGAGCGGCCCACCTTGACCACACCGACAGGTGACGACCGTACGGTCCGGGCGATCACTCTGTGGTTCCCGCCGGAGTGGACCGCGCCGCCGGACGAGGCCGTCATCGGCGCGGCCGATCAGCAGGCCATGGAGTGGCGCGACGCGATGGGCCTGGCCCGGACCGACGCCGAACGTGCCAAGTGGAGCCTCTCCATGGTCCGCCCAGCGGTCTACGGCTGCTATTCGTTTCCGAACGGGCTCGCCGAACGGCAGGGCACGTGCGCGAAATTCCTGCTGATGTGGGCCATCCACGACGACCAGATCGAGCACACCGGTGTCCCGGCGGACTACCCGCGGCGGGTGAGCGACGCGATCCGCGGCCTGCCCGCCCCCGACGGCCTGCCCGACGACCGCTTTCTGCGGTGCTGGCGCGACCTGGGTGACACCTTCCGCGACGACGGTATGAGCCCGCGATGGCTGGAGCGGATCGGCAGCAGCATGGCCGACTGGTACCGGACCCCTGGCCGACCGGCCCTCACCCGCCACGGGGGGCAGTGGCCCCGCAGCGAGGACTACTGGGCGCTGCGTACCGTCAACTCCGGCATGTACCCGTGGCTGGACCTGCTGGAATACGCGCACGCCCGTGAACTCACGCCCGCCCAACGTGCCAGTCCGACTGTCGAGAGCGTCTACCGGGCCACGTGCGAGCTGTACATGTGCTGCAACGACCTGGTCAGCATCGGCAAGGACCGCGCCGACGGCCTTCCCAACATCGTCGCGGCGCTGGTGCGTGAACAGGACATCACCTATGCCGACGCCGCCGGGCAACTTCTCGATCGCCATGGTGCGATCGTCAAGGACCTCATCGCCACCTTTGCCGCGGGGGGCGACGGGGGCAGCGGGGGCGCGGGGGGCGCCGGGGGCGTCGCCCCGGAGCTGGCCTGGTGGCTGGCCGAAGCCCGGCACTACCAGCCCGGTATGGCCAACTCCCACTTCCTCGCCACCCGGTACGAGCCGGTCGCACCTATGCCGACCGGCCCGCCGCTGCACGTCCGCACCAACACGTTCGACCCCACCACCGCCCGGCGGGCGGGCCTACGGCTCAGCGCTTGCCGGTGAGACGGGCCTCGGCCCGGATCCGTGCGCGCTTCTCGCGGGCCACCGCCTTGCCTATGCGGCGCGCGTCGATGGCGAGTTCGCGGAGCATGCCGCTGATCGGGTTGGTGAAGCCGGTGAAGTAGAGGCCGGGGGCGTGTTTGGGGGCGCGGGCGCCGTGGACGGTCGGGCGGCCCCGGGGGTCCAGGACCTTCAGGTGGCCCACCAGACCCTCCAGCGCGCGGTGGTAGCCGGTCGCCGCGATGACCACCTCGGGGGTGATGCGGGAGCCGTCGGCCAGGACGACCGTGTTCCCCTCGAAGGACTCGACCGCCGCCACCGGCTCGACCCGTCCCTTCCGTACGGCCTTGATCAGGCCCACGTCCTGCACCGGGATCGCGCCCTCGCGGACCCGGGTGTACAGGCCGGTGTCCGCGCGCGGCAGGCCGTACGCCGCGAGGTCGGGGATCGCGACGCGGGCCTGGAGCGCGGCCACGCGGTCGACGAGCCGGGCCGGCAGCCGGCGGACCAGGATGCCGGTGGCCTGCGCCGGCCAGCCCAGGGTGGAGCGGCGCACGATGTGGGGCACGGTCCTGACGGCGAGCCGGACGTGCGCGGCGCCGCCCTCGACCAGGTCGACGGCTATCTCGGCGCCGGTGTTGCCGACGCCGACGACCAGCACGTCCTTGCCCGCGTACGGACCCGCGTCGCGGTAGCCGCTCGCGTGCAGCAGCGTGCCGCCGGAGGTCTCGTACGTCTCGCGGCCGGGCCAGTCCGGCAGCTTCGGCGTGTGGTTGAAGCCGGTCGCGACGACGACCGCGCGCCCGCTCAGCTCCCGGCCGCCGGTCGCGTGCAGCAGCCATCCGGTGCCGTCGGGGGCGCGGTCGATCCGGGTGACCTCGACGCCGGTGACGACCTCCAGGCCGTGGTGCTCGGCGTACTTCTCCAGGTACCTGACGACGTTGGCACGCGCCACCCACCGGCCGAAGGCGCGCGGTATCCCGAGCCCCGGCAGCCCGGACTTCGCGCGCGTGGTGTGCAGCCGCAGCCGCGCGTAGTGCCCGCGCCAGGACGCGCCGACGGCGTCGGCCTTCTCCAGTACGACGGCCCGCACGCCCTGTTGCCGAAGTACGGCGGCTACCGCGAGCCCACCTGGGCCGCCGCCGATGACGTACACGGGACGGTCGTGGGTGAGGTCGAAATCGGCACACATGTGAGCTGAGCGTAGTCGTATCTTCACAATTGACGGGTCTCGTTCACGCCGGGAATCGGTTGCGAATCGATCACGCCGTGCCGCGTGGCGGGGGGTTGTGGCGCGCGTTCGGTGCGAGCCGGCTGGTGAAGCCGTCGCGGCAGAGCCGTTCGTACGCCGCCATGACGTCGTCGGGCACGTCCTGCCGGGTCATGAAGCCCTGCTCCGGGTAGACCAGCAGCCGCTGCAACGCGCCGACGAGCATGTCGATCACCAGCCGCGCGTCCCCGATGGAGCCGGTGTACGCGCCGAACTCCACCGCCGCCGACGCGCTCACGAACGCGACCCCGGGCCACAGCGCGCACGCCGTGGCGTAGGCGCGGCGCTCCTCGTACGGCTTGCTGACCAGCAGCACCGACGCCACGTCGACCCCTGCGTCGTCGAGGACGGCCCGGGAGAAGCGGATGTTCTCGCCGGTGTTGCGGGCGCGGGTCTCCACGAGTACGGCACCGGCGGGCACGCCGAGGCAGGTGCATGTGGGGGACTGGGTGTACGTCCGTGAACGGTGGCGCGAGGTGACCGAGGTCTGTACGGATCAGTATGTGACGGGCGGTCTCGCGGTCGATTTTTGGTTCGCCCGGGGGTGGCCGTTGCGTCTGCCCGCCGGGGGTGTGGTGCGGGTGATTCCGCGGGCCGCGGCCTGGGCTTGGTCGCTGACGGACGACCCGTACGCGGGTCCGGTCGTTCATCACGTCGCGTGCACGACGTGCCGCCAGGTGGCGCGGCCGGTGGATGCGGTCGACGGGAGCGAGGCGTGGTCCCTCGATCACGCGCGTCGCACGGGACATACCGGCTTCCGGACGAGCGTGACGGGCTTCGTCCGGGCGGTTCGGCAGCAGGCGGAATGTATGGGCGGGTCGTGAAGGGTAGTCGTGTTGTCGCGCGCCGGGGCCGGCTCCTGGTCCGCCTGATCCTCGGGTCGGCGCTGGGATTTCCCGGCGCCCGGGGGCGGATCTCGTGTCCCTGCGCGTGCTGCGTCGGCCTCGATGGCCAGTACGGTTCGCATCCGATCCGGAAACTTGTCGCAGATGAGCGTGAGTTGGCGGAGTGGGAATCTCTTGTCGCCTGGCTGAGAGAGGAGATTTCCGTCGAGCCGTCCTCCCGGGAGTGACCGGCTGTGGAGCTGGTCGCGCCCAGTGCCCCGCGCCTCGTGCCCTGCGCCTCGTGCCCTGCGGGCGGTGTTACTTCGTGGGTTTCTTGCCGGTGATGCCCAGGTGGACCAAGAGCGCGAGGTTCGGCTTCAGTTCGGCCTGCTTCACGCCCCAGCTCTGGAAGTTCTTCTGGTGCGAGGCCACCGCCGCGAGCATCACGACCAGGGAGCCGGCCAGTGCCGCCGGGCTGATGTCCTTGTCGACCCGGCCCTTGGACTGAAGTTCCTTCACGGACTCCGTAAGGGAGTTGGTCACGGAGTTCAGGATCTTCAGCCGGATCTTGTTGAACCGCTTGTCGCCCTCCGCCGCGCCCAGGTCGACCACCCGGAGGATGGCGTCGTGTTTGCGCCAGAAATCGAGGAAGCCGTCGACCAGTTCCTCCGACGTCTGCCAGCCGGCCTTGCCGACCCAGGAGCGGCCGGAGACCAGGCCGGTCAACCCGGCGCCCTCCTTGGCCATTTCCTCCGCGATCTCCAGGACGGCGCCCTCGACGTCCGGGAAGTACTGGTAGAAGGTCGCGGGCGAGGTGCCCGCCTTCCGTGCGACGTCGATGACTTTGACGTCCCGGTACGGCGAGGAGCTCAGCATCTCGCCGAGGCAGTCGAGCAGCTTCTGCCGCGTCGCCTGCCCACGTCGACCAGCCACGCGGCCGTCGACGGTGCGCACTTGTCCTGTCATGCCGTCAGCTTACCGAGGGGTGATCCCAGCGCGATTTGGCCGACTGCAAATGGGGAACCGGCCATCTCGCACAGGGGTCCCGAGCCGCGGGTGCTCTGCTCTCTGGCTGAAAGTGAGCGTGAATAGTGTTATCAACAGCCTGTGGATAACTTCGGTGGATAACTCGGGGTGGCAGTCGGCTCACGCGCTGCGGTTCCGTCCGCCGCGCATTAGCTTGGCGGTGCGGGAAGCCTGTTTCCGCGTCCACGCCAGGAAGGATTCGGGCCCATGGCCGCATTCGCGGAATCCACGCCGTGCTGGGTGGATGTGTCGCTCCCCGACCTGGAGGCGGGCAAGCGCTTCTACGGAGAGCTGTTCGGCTGGACCTTCGGCGCGAGCGGTGACCGGGAGTCCGGGCAGTACACGGAGGCGCTCAGCGACGGCAAGCGCGTCGCCGGGCTCGTCGCCAAGAAGGACGGGCGGATGCCCACCGTCTGGGGGATCTATTTCGCCACCGCCGACGCCGTCGCGCTCTGCCGCCGTATCACCGAGGCCGGCGGCCGGCTGGTGCGCGATCCGGTCGCGATCGGGCGCAGCGGGATCGTGGCCCAGGCGGCCGACCCCGACGGCGCGGTCTTCGGGATCTGGCAGGCCGGCGAGGACCCGGGCTTCGAGAAGAAGGGCCTGCCCGGATCCTTCTGCTGGACCGAGTGCTACACACGGGACAAGGAGCGCGTCGACCCGTTCTACGAGTCCGTCCTCGGCTTCCGGGGGACGGATCTGCCGGGCCCCTCCGTCGACTTCCGGATGTGGTCCCCGGCCGGTACGGAACCGGGGGAGGCGACCGCGATCGGCGGGCGCAGCGTCATCACGGACGCCTTCCCGGCGGCGATGCCCAGCCACTTCCTCAGCTACTTCTCCGTCTTCGACTGCGACGCGACCGCCGCGCTCGCCACCCGCCTCGGCGGCCGGGTCACCGCGCCGCCGTTCGACATCCCGCACGGCCGGATGGCCGTGCTGCTGGACAATCAGGGGGCGTCCTTCGCCGTACTGTCTGAGTCGGCGGCAACAGCGGCCTCGGCGGCATCAGTCGCGGAATCGAAGACGGCTTCTGCGACGGGCTCGGCTTCTGCGGCGGACTCGGCGACGGACTCGGCGGCGGATTCCGGTCCGGACCAGGGTCGTAAACCGGCGTAAGAACCCGAACCCGTACAGGTCGCGGTGTCCGGATCGGTACGGGACACCCCGATCCGCCCCCGGGTTCGCAACAGCCGCCTCCGACAGGAAGAATCACCGGGGATGGGGCCGTACCTTCGTGGCCCGTACGGGGAGGTGGCAGGCAAGTGGAGCAGCTGACGCAGCACGACCCGCGGCGTATCGGCCCTTTCGAGGTGCTGATGCGGCTCGGGGCCGGCGGCATGGGGCTGGTCTATCTGGCGCGCTCGGCTTCGGGCCGCCGGGTGGCGATCAAGACCGTACGGACCGAGCTCGCCGAGGACCAGCTGTTCCGGGTCCGCTTCACGCGTGAGGTGGAGGCCGCCCGCGCCGTCAGCGGGTTCTACACCGCCGCCGTGGTGGACGCCGATCCCCGGGCCGCCGTGCCCTGGCTGGCCACCGCCTATGTGCCCGCGCCCTCCCTCGAAGAGATAGTGAACGAGTGCGGTCCCATGCCGGCGCAGGCGGTGCGCTGGCTGGCGGCGGGCATCGCCGAGGCGCTCCAGTCGATCCACGGCGCCAACCTCGTCCACCGCGACCTGAAACCGTCGAACGTGCTGGTCGTCGAGGACGGCCCGCGCGTCATCGACTTCGGCATCGCCTCCGGTGTCTCCAACACCCGCCTGACCATGACGAACGTCGCCGTGGGCACCCCCGCC
Organism: Streptomyces sp. NPDC093109; assembly: GCF_040701725.1. Lineage (NCBI taxonomy): Bacteria > Bacillati > Actinomycetota > Actinomycetes > Kitasatosporales > Streptomycetaceae > Streptomyces > Streptomyces sp. NPDC093109. The sequence continues at coordinate 82,420 of NZ_JBFBEZ010000026.1, read as the reverse complement.
TACATGTCGCCCGAGCAGGCGCGCGACTCGCGCAGTGTGAAGGGCGCCAGCGACATCTTCTCGCTCGGCTCCACGCTGGTCTTCGCCGCGACCGGACACGCGCCGTTCCACGGGGTCAACGCGGTCGAGACGGTCTTCATGCTGCTGCGCGAAGGCCCGGACCTCGATGGGCTGCCGGACGAGCTGAGACCGCTGATCGAGTCGTGCATGCAGACCGACGCGACGCTGCGGCCCACGCCCGCCGACCTCCAGGCGCAGCTGGCGCCGCACCTCTTCGCCTCGGGCGGTGACGACAGCGGTACGGCGTCGGCGTGGCTGCCCGAGTCCGCCACCGCGATGATCGAGCGCCGACGGGCCGGCGGCCGGGGCCCCACGCCCGCCGCGCCCCCGGCCCCGGCGCCCGCGCCCGTACAGCCCCCGCCCCCGCCGCTCCCGCCCCCGCCCCGGCCCGCGCAGTCGCCCGACTGGGACGCCGCGTGGCGGCCGGACGGCGGCGGTGGCGGTGGCGGCGGACGCAGGGTGGGCGGCCGGCCGGCCGCCGAGGTGCAGCGGACCGCGCCGCATCCCCCGCCGACACCGTTCCCGCCGCCCCCCGCGCCGCCGCTGGTGGCCCCGCGCGCCGCCCCGGCCGCGTCCCCGGACGGCCCGGTCCGGCTGCCGGGAGCGCCCCTGCCGATCGGCCCCGGGCCCCGCGTCGCGGGCGCGGGCGGCGCCGGCGCGGGAGCCGCGGGCGCCGCCGAGGCAGGCCAGGCCACCGGCTGGGTCAGACCACCGGCCGGGCTCACCGCCCCGGACGCCGTCGCCGGTCCCGCTACGGCCCCGGCCGCCCCGCCGGTGCCCGCGCCCACCCGGCCGCCCGACGCGGCACCGGCCCCCGCCCACTGGCGGCCCTGGCGGTTCCGTATGTCGAACGACGTCTGGGGAACGCCCGTCGTCGAGGACGATCTGCTCTACGTCACCTCCTTCGAGGTGCACGCGCTGGACGTGGCCAGCGGGCGCCGCCAGTTCAAGACCCGCGACGTGGCCTGGGCGATGGCCGTCTCCGGGGGCCGGATCCACGCCTCGGACGGCCCCACGCTCTACGCGCTCGACGGCAAGGACGGCAGCGAGCGCTGGCGCCTCCAGACGGACGCCTGGGTGTACTCCCTCAAGGTCGACCGGGGCACGGTCGTCACCGGGACGCGCGGCGGCGGCGTCCAGGCGTGGGAGGCGGCGAACGGCGAGAAGCTCTGGGAGACCTCGGGCGCCCAGACGGACTTCGAGACCCCCGAGGCGGGGCCCGCGATCTCCGGCGGCACGGTCTACGTCTGGAAGAACGCCCGGCTGCTCGCGCTGGACGCGCGCACCGGCACCGAGCTGTGGTCGTACCCCATCGGCGACGCGGCCTCCTGCGGCGGTGTACCCGTACGGGTGAGTCCGGCCCCGGACGGCCAGCTGTACGTGGCGGCCGGTCCGCGCGTGCTCTCCATCGACCTCGTGAGCGGCCATGTGCGCTGGCACTTCGAGGCGCCCGCGGTCTTCCTCTCACCGCCCGCCTTCGCGCCGGGCCCGGCCGTCACGGGCGGCGGGGTCTATCTCGCCGACTACCTCGGCACGGTGTACGCGCTGGACGCCACCACCGGCAAGGACCGCTGGCGGATCGCGACGGAGTCCCGCCAGTCCATCGAGCCGGTGCTCGTCGCCGACGGCAACATCCACGTCGGCAGCGGCAGCGCGCTCTACACCCTCGACGCGGTGACGGGCACCCCCAAGTGGCGCTTCGCGGCGGGCGGCGACGTCATCGGCGCGCCGGTGGTCGCGGACGGCCGGCTGCACTTCGGCTCGGCCGACCATGTGCTGTACACGCTGGACGCGAGCGGCGGCCAGCTCCGCTGGAAGCTCGCGACGGGCGGCGAGATCACCGGCTCGCCGGTGGCGCGGCGGGGGGTCGTGTACGCGTGCAGCAAGGACCGGTGCGTGTACGCGCTGGACGCGGTGAAGGGGACGGCGACGGGACGCGGCGGGGCGCGGTAGCGCGCTTATGGGCTTACTACGCGCGCGGGTCGTGGGACGGGCGGTCGCGGTCGACGACGGGCAGGGACTGGGTGTCGCCGTCGTGGGACCAGCCGTCCTGGGGCTGCGGGGACGGGTAGGACTGTGGGTAGGGCTGGGGCGCGTACGGCTGCGGGGGCTGCTGGGGCGCGTACGGCTGCTGGGGCGCCGGGCCCGGGTCGTACCCGTAGGGCGACGACGACTGCTGCTGATGCGGCTGCTGAGGGGCGTACTCCCAGTCCTGCGGCGGCTGTTGCGGCTGATACGGCTGCTGCTGTTGCGGCTGCTGCGCCGGTGGCCACGGCTGCCTCGCGCGCCGCCGCCCGCTCATCAGCAGCGCGGCGACCAGCAGCACGATCCCGCCGCCGAGGGCGTACGCGACGCCGATCCCGAGCCCCGACCCGTCACCGTTGAGGGCGAGACTGCCCGCCGCCTGGCCCTGGCGCACCATCCACAGCACGGTGAAGCCGAGAACGACCAGCCCGGCGAGCGCAACCAGCACCCGCGAACGCAGCGTCAGTGCGAACAGGGTGAGCAGCGCGGCGAAGGCGAAGGGCGCCAGGAGCGAGACGAGGACCCCGGAGCCTCGGTCGGTGAGGCCCTCGAAGAGATCGGCGATGCGGAAGTCGCGCCCCTCACGGCCGTCGTACCAGGGGCGGAACGGGGCGAGGACGGCCGCGGCGGCGCCGGCGAGCGCGAGGATCGAACCGAGGACGTTACGGACCATCGTCGGCCTCCTTGGGGCCTGCTGACGCGTGATGCGGCTACGGAGCCCGACGCTACGCCGGGTGTCAGGCCCGCGCCATGCGGACGCCGGGATCCGTGGGCGCGCTGATACGTTGTCGCGCGCGATTGACAGGTCCACGGGCAACGCGCCCGAGGGCACGGACGGGGGAGTGGAACGGTTTTGACGATGCGACACGCACGGTTCATGGCGGTCCTGGTCGTGGTGGTACTGGCCCTGACGGGCTTCCAGCCGGCCGCGTCCGGCGGCCGTGGCTCGCGCGGCCACGGCAAGAGCGGCGGCAGCAGCAGTGGCGGGAGCGGTGGGGGTGGCGGCTGCTCCAGCCCGAGGCAGGGCAACGGAGGTTCGCACTCGGGCTCGGGATCGGGCTCCGGCATCAGCGGGCAGCACCGCGACGACTCGACCGACTCGTCCGGCTCGGGCAGCTCGTCCGGCCCGGTTACGGACGACGACGGCGTCCGGGCCGAGGTGGTGAGCTGCGTACGGAAGGCGCAAGGCAAGCGGAAGGCCGTCACGTACGCGACCGTACGGGTGGTGGCGGACGAGGACTCGCCGGCGTCGGAGACATACGACATCGACGTCACCTTCAAGGACGCGGCCGGCGCCTACGTCGACTACGGCGACGCGGAGGTCACCCTGGCCGGCGGCGAGACGCGCACGGTGCGGGTGCCGATGGACACCCCGCGGAAGGTGACGCGCGTACGGCAGTGCGCGGCGACGGCGACCGTGGAGGGCTGAGCGAGCGGGCTGAGCCGGCGTCGGCTCAGCCGGGCGCGGGAACATGGGTGGGGCCGGGGCCTTGTGAGCCCCGGCCCCACTGTTGTGCGACGTCCCCGGTGGTTCTCAGGTGACGTGGCTGTCCTGCGGCGTGACAGTGACGTGGGAGTCGCCGCTCGTGACGTGCGAGTCGCCGCTCGTGACGTGCGAGTCGCCGCTTGTGACGTGGCTGTCGCCGGAGGTGATGTGGTTGTCAGCGAGCGCCGGCGATGCCGCGCCCCCAGCTGTCGCGGCCACCAGGGTCGCAGTGACCAGAATTCTCTTGGAGAGCGTCATCCATACCTTTCCGAGCGGCTCCTGAGCAGAGCCGACCTGGTTTCCGAGGGGGTCCGGACATGCCACGACCGCGGCGGCTCCCCCTCCGCGCCGCCGCGGTCGTCACCCCCGTCGAAGAGGTGTGTTCAGGCGGTTCTAGACGCCTTCGCCAGTGGCGTGCGAGTCGCCGTCCGGCGTACCCGTGGCATGCGAGTCACCCTGCGTCGTGGCCGTCTTCGGCTCGGCCCCGCCGGTGGCGTGGGAGTCGCCCTGCGGCTTGGTGACCGTGTCCGTCGTCTTGTCGCTCATCGTCCGTACTCCCTTGGGTGGATCTTCTCGATGTGGGGCATGAGGCCCGCCCGGCCGTTCCCCCGAAAGACCAGGCGGGCGTCTCAAGGCCGCTCACCCTAGGGGTTCGGCCTTACATCGATCCGTCTGCCCCCCGAAGCAACGGTTCGACGGGTACGACCATGCCGTGTGCCGCTAAATGAATGATGAACGCCCAGACCAGGGCGGGTTCGGCGAAACGGAACTACGCGGCGGTGGCCGAGACGAGGAGGGTGTGCACTTCCGCCGCCTCGGGGGCGTTCAACTCCTCGAAGACAGCCAGCGCCTCCTGCCAGCAGACCTGGGCCCGGCCCGACTGCCCTATGCCGTCAAGCGCCCGCCCGAGCACCGTCAGCACATTGGCGCGCCGCCACTCCCCGCCGATTCCGCGCAGAACGGTCTGCGCCATCTCCGCGTGGGAGGCCGCCGAGGCGTGCCGCCGGGCCGCGAGGTCCACCTCGGCGAGGCGGTACAGAGCCATCCCCTCCCACAGCCGCTGCCGGCTCTCCCGGAACACCTCCAGCGCCTCCGTCAGCCGCTTGGCCGCGTCGGAGAGCCGGCCGCTCCGGGTGAGGGCCATCCCGAGCGCGTAGCGGGCGTTCGCACCGCGGAAGGTGCTGCCGGTGGCGTCGTAGAGGCTCATGCCCTCCTCGGCGAGGGAGACCGCGCTGGCCGTACGGCCCATGGCGAGCCGGATGCGCGAGAGATTGCAGAGCGCGGAGGCAGTGCCGGGCTGGTTGTCCCCGGCACGGAAGCCCTCGATCGCCTCCGTCAAGTACCGCTCCCCGTCCGCGCCACGATTCTGATAGATCGCGATGATGCCCCGGTGGTTGCCCGCCCAGCAGGCGGCAAGCGTGTCGCCGTTACGGCGGGCCAGCTCGGTGGCGCGCCGGGCCTCCTCGTCGGCCTGGTCGAACCGGCCCATGAGGTGGTGGACATTGCCCAGGGTGACCAGGACGCGGCCCTCGGCCCAGGAGTCACCCAGAGCCCGCGCCGCGCTCAGCACGCCGACCGCCGTCGACTCGTACTCCTTGGAGTTGGCGCCCGACTCGACCAGGTCCAGCGCCGCCCACAGCAGGTCCACCGCCCGGCGCAGCCGCCGCGCGTCGGTGGCCGACTGGCGTACGCAGGCGAGCAGGCCCCGGGCCTCCTCGTACAGCCAGTCCTGCGCCTCGCCGGAGTCCGGGAACTCCAGGCCGCCGTACGACGTGGGCTCCAGGTGGTTCACGAGCCGGTCGCCCGGGCGTCCCAGCGCGTACGCGTTCGCCGCCGTCGCCAGATAGAAGTCCAGCAGCCTCGACAGCGCCGACTCCCGTCCGGACGCGGGCTGTTCGTCGCGCTCGGCGCAGGCACGCGCGTAGAGCCGGACGAGGTCGTGGTAGCGGTAGCGGCCGGGGGCGGCGGACTCCAGGAGGGAGGTGTCGACCAGGGACTCCAGGAGATCCTCGGCCTCCTGGACCGGCAGGCCGAGCAGGGCCGCCGCCGCGGCGAGGGAGATGTCGGGACCGTCGGCCAGGCCGAGTAGGCGGAAGGCGCGGGCCTGCGCGGGGTCGAGGGCCCGGTAGCCGAGCTCGAACGTCGCGGTGACGGCGAGATCGCCCGCCTGGAGCTCGTCGAGCCGGCGCCGCCCGTCGGCGAGCTTCGCGGCGAGGACCGAGACCGTCCAGGTACGGCGGGCGGCGAGGCGGGCCGCCGCGATCCGGATGGCCAGCGGCAGGAAGCCGCAGGCCGCGACGGTGTCGAGGGCGGCCTCGCGCTCGGCGGCGACGCGCTCGGGGCCGACGATCCGGGTGAAGAGCTGGAGCGCCTCCTCCGGTGACATCACATCGAGGTCGACCAGATGCGCGCCCGCGAGGCCCACCATCCGGCCCCGGCTGGTCACCAGCGCCGCGCAGCCCGTCGTACCGGGCAGCAGGGGCCGGACCTGGGCGGCGTCGCGCGCGTTGTCCAGCAGGACGAGGACGCGGCGGCCGTCGAGCGTGGAGCGGTAGAGCGCGGAGCGGTCGTCGAGGGAGTCGGGGATGGCGCTGTCGGGCAGGCCCAACGCCCTTAGGAACGAGGCAAGTACGGCCTCCGGCTCGGCGGCGCGGGGGCCCGCGCCCTGGAGGTCCACGTACAACTGCCCGTCGGGGAAGTGCGATCGGGCCGCGTGCGCGACATGGATGGCGAGGGTCGTCTTGCCGACGCCGCCGATTCCGGCGATCGCGGAGACCGCCATCACCGCGCCCTCGGGGGTCGCCAGCCGGTCGCTCAGCTCCCGTACGAAAGCGCCGCGGCCGGTGAAGTCCGGCACGGTGGCGGGCAGTTGAGCGGGTCGCAGTACGGGGTGCGACGGGGCGGGCTCCTCGGCCGGGCCGGCCAGTAAGACGTCGGCCTCCAGGATGCGCTGGTGGAGCCGGGCCAGCTCCGGGCGGGGGTCGACACCGAGTTCGTCCGCGAGCAGACGGCGGGTGTCCGCGTACACCGCGAGCGCCTCCGCCTGCCGGCCGCCCCGGTAGAGCGCGAGCATCAGCAGTTCGCGCAGCCGCTCGCGCAGGGGGTGCGCGGCGGTGAGGGCGGTCAGCTCGGAGACGGCCCCTGCATGGCAACCGGCCTCCAGGTCCATGTCAAGTCGGGACTCGGTGAGTTGCAGACGCCATTCCTCAAGGCGGGCGCGCTGCGTCTCGGCGTACGGCCCCGGTACGGAGGCCAGCGTCTCGCCGGTCCACAGGTCGAGCGACCGGTTGAGCAGGTCCCTGGCCAGGGCGCGGTTCCCGGCGGCCCGCTCCTTGTCCGCGTGCCCGGCCAGCTCCACGGCGAGGCTCAGATCGAGGGTTTCGGGCGCGGTCCGCAGGGCGTAGCCGCCGGACTCGCTGACCAGCACACCGGAGCTGAGCACCTTGCGCAGCCGCGAGGCGTACGTCCGTACGGCGGCCAGCGCCTGCGACGGCGGCCGGTCGCCCCAGAGCGCGTCGATCAGCTCGGGGGCGGTGGCGGTACGGCCGTCGCGCAGCAGCAGGGCGGCCAGCAGCGCGCGCTGCTGCGGCGATCCGGACGCCAGTGTCTCGGCACCCCGCCAGGCGCGTACGGGGCCGAGCACACTGAAGCGCAGCTCGTCACCGTTCGCGCTCGCGGCCTCGCCCGCGCCCCCGCCCGTGCTCCTGCCCTCGCCCGCCGCTCCCGCCGGAGCCCGCTGCTCCGGCACGCGCGGCCCGCCGTCACGTTCCATTGCTCCCCCTGCCCTGCCCCCGTTGCCACCGTTACTGCCTCACTGCCCCCGACAGTCTGCCCTGTCAGAGGCGTTGAGTCAGCAGTGAGTTCGGGTCTCCGGGGGCCCGCGACAGGATCGTGACGGCGGGCGCCCGAACGGTCATTCAGAGAAGGATGCGGTGCCCGGTGCCAACGGTTCCAGCCCGCCCGATTCTCCTCCGTTCCCCCTTTTTATTCCCCCGGTCGCTGTCCCAGGAAGACCGGGTTGGTGAAGGCGACGAGGGCACCCGGCAGACCCGGGACCGTCGGGAGGTGCCGTACCTCCGCCCGTACGTAGGTGGTGTACGAGGCGGTGGTGCGCCATTCGACGGTGCCTGTGCCGGCCTGGGGGAGCGTGGCCGTGTGGACGGTGCCCTGGTCGGTGACGAAGTGGGCGGTGCGGCCGGGGGCCCCGGTGACGTCGAGGCGTACCGTCACCGGCGCGTCCGCGGCGACCCTGAGCCGCTCGCCGATGCCCGCGCGCAGGCCCCGGCCGCCGGTGGCGCCGAAGGCCAGGGAGACCCGGGCGGACTCGGCGACGTAGCTGCGGCCGGCGCGCAGGCCCGCGAGGATCGCGTCGCGCGTGAGGTCCTCGGCCAGGACGACCGTCTGCGGGGTGCCGACGGGGTCGGGGTCGCGGTGGGCGTCGCTGCTGCCCATCGCCGGGGTCCAGCGCGCGCCCGAACGGGCCGCCGGCACAAGGAGGTTGTCCCACTCGGCGAGGGACACCTCGTCGTCCGGGGTGTACGGGCCGTTCCAGACCTCGACCGCGTCCGCGTCCGCGAAGCCGAACTTCCAGGTGCAGCCGAGGCAGGTGCCGTGCGGATGCGCCGGAACCACCAGCCCGCCGGCCCGCCGGATCTCGCGCGCGTAATGGCCGAAACGGTTGTCGCGGGCCCGGTAGCGCCAGTCGATGAACGTGCCCGGGTCCATGCCGAGCGCCACGACGTGCCCGTTGCGGGTGGTGACCTCCTCGCCCGTGAGGATCAGCAGGTCGTCGCCCCACAGGCCCTCCCACGCGCGGTGGCCCGCGTGGGTGTTGTGCTCGCTGGTGTTGATGAAGTCGAGCCCGGCGGCACGGGCGAGCGCGGCGATCTCGGCGGGCGTGCGCCGGCCGTCCGAGTACACGGAGTGGAGGTGGCAGTCGCCCCGGTACCAGGCCCGGCCGCGCCCCTTCGCACGCGGCGGCGGGTAGACGGGCGCGGGCGTCGGGGGCGTTCCCTTGGGCGCGGGCGTCCCCTCGGGTGCGGGCGTTCCCCCGGGTGCGGGCGGGCCGGGGCGCAGCGTGATCGTCACCTCGTACGGGAGTCCCGCCGGGGCGACGGTGTACGGGCCGAGGGCGATGTGCCAGGTGCCGGCGCGGACCGGGCCCGGGAGGTAGCCGGGGGTGGCCGCGTTCGCGCGGACGAAGAACTCGCTGCGGGCGCCGCCCGACCAGCCGCGGAAACCGGGGCCGCCGAGCCGCGTGCCGCGTTCGTCGAAGAGGCCGATGTCGAGGGCGTTGCCCAGGGTGCCGGCGGGGACGGCGGGCCGCTCGTAGGCGTACGACACGTGGATCTCGCCGACGCCTTCGGGCACGTCCACGGGCAGGTAGACGAAGTCGGGCGCGCCGGGCGGGAGCGTGCCGCGCACGGTCCGGGTCAGGTCACCGGACGCACCGGACGCACCGGACGCGCCGGAGCCGCCGGGGGACGCCGCGTTCGCGAAGCTCACGGGGCCCAACGTAAGCGCGGCGGCGGCTCCCGTCACCAGGAGCCCTCGCCGGCCGGGGCCCGCGGTCGCGCGGTCGGTGGAGTCGGTGCTGTCGGTACGGTCCTTGCCCATGGTGGCGGCTCCCGGGATGCCGAGGGGGGTGGGGGCGTACGTGTGCGTACTCTGCCCACGCCCGGTGAACCGTGGCACACGGCACGGCGGTCGGAGGATGACCGAAACACGGCCGGAGCACCCCGCGGGGCCCCTCCGCCCCACTACCCGCGAGTAACCGGGAGTTGTACGGTGACAGCCGCCCCACCGACGCCGACGACGGAGGCTCCACCCATGCGGATCGCGACCACCATCTTCCTCACCGACGAGACGATCACGCCCGTACGGCTCGCCCGCGCGCTGGAGGAGCGCGGCTTCGCCGGGCTCTACCTCCCCGAGCACACCCACATCCCCGTCGAGCGGACCAGCCCCTACCCGGCCGGCGGTGAACTGCCGCGCGAGTACGGCCGTACGCTCGAACCCTTCGTCGCCCTCGGCCAGGCCGCCGCCGTGACCGAGCGGCTGGGGCTCGGCACCGGCATCACGCTCGTCGCCCAGCACGACCCGATCGATCTGGCCAAGCAGATCGCCACCCTCGACCACCTCTCGGGCGGGCGCTTCACGCTCGGCGTCGGCTTCGGCTGGAACAAGGAGGAGGCCGCCGACCACGGAGTGGAGTGGGCGTCGCGGCGCGCGCTCACCCACGAGCGGCTGGCGCTGATGCGGGCGCTGTGGGCGGCGGAACCGACCGCGTACAAGGGCGAGTTCGGCGCCGTACGGCCCAGCACCGCGTACCCGAAGCCGGTACGGGGCGAGCCCCGCGTCCTCATCGGCGGCACGGCCGGGCCGAAGCTCTTCGCCGGGATCGCCGAGTCCGCCGACGGCTGGCTGCCGATCGGCGGCCGGGGCCTGACGGAGACACTCCCGGCACTGCGCGCGGCCTGGACGGCGGCGGGCCGCGACCCGGGCGGCCTCCAGGTCGTGCCGTACGCGGTGATCCCGAGCGAGGGAAAGCTGGCGCACTACGCGGAGTTGGGCATCGAGGAGGTAGTCCTCCAGCTGCCGCCGGCGGGCGAGACGGAGGTGCTGCGCACGCTGGACGCGTACGCGGCGTACGTCTGAGGTCCCTGGGGCGCGTGATCGGAACGGGCTTTACGATGAGTAGGTGCCCGAGACGCTGCCCCCCGTGGGTATTGACCTCTTCGATGTTGAGCGGCTCTGCCTGGTGGAGTCGGAAGCTCCCCCGCTGTCACCCGCGGACGAATCGGCCAGAGACCGTGCGTGGGACAGGGCGGTCCAGGCCAATCCGTCTCTCTTCGACGGGCCGGTGGCGGCGTGTGCGGGGCTGGAATGGGCCGGTCAGGGCGCTCTGAGTCTTTCCTGGGCACGGGTGACCTACCGGCACTACGCCCTGCGCCGGGTCCCGGGCGCCACCGCGCTGCCGTCGTTGTTCGTCAACGTTGTTCAGCCGACGGACGAGGGCCGTGTACTGGCGGCGAGGATGTCGCCGTCCACGGCCGCCCCGGGCCGCTGGCAGTTACCGGGCGGTTCCGTGGAGCCGCCTCAGGACGGAGAGACGTTGGACGAGGCCGCGCTGGGCGGCCAGGCGGCGCGAGAGCTGGTCGAGGAGATGGGTATCAGTACGCCTCCCGACACGTTGCGGCTGTGGGCGGTCACCCGGGGGAAGAACGGCAGCGTCGGCCTGACCTACCTGGCCCCGGCCCTGCCGGAGTCAGCGCTGCGTGAGGGCTTTGCCGCTGCGGCGAGGACGGAACACGCCCAGGGGCGTGAACCCGAACTCGACGAGTTCGCGCTCGTACGCTCCCCGGCTGACCTGGCCGGCCTGGCCGGCCCGCACGTGGACTACTTGGAGCCGGTTGTCCGTCGGTACACACAGGAGTCGCCGGTACACGACGACGTGTGACTCAGCTGTTGGCGAGCAAGTCGCGGGCGCGGTTGTCGAAGGTGCGCCCGGCCGGTCAACCTTGATCGACATCGCCTCCGCCGGCCAGGGCCACGACGCCTGCGCGGGCGAGCCCTGGATCGAGGGGTACGCGCCGGGTGGCGGGCGGCTGGGCGGAGGCGAGAAGGCGACGGCGCGGCGGCGCCGCCGCTCGGACGAGACCTATGCCACCCCCTTGCCCACCCGCATGTTCCCCGCCCACGCTCGTATGCTCGGGTTCATGACGAATCAGCAGCCCGGAGGGCCGACCGCCAACTCCATGCGCCGCGCGCTCAAGCGCGCCCGCGACGGCGTCGCCCTCGATGTCACCGAGGCCGCCGTGCTCCTTCAGGCGCGCGGGGACGATCTCACCGACCTCGCCGCGTCCGCCGCGCGGGTCAGGGACGCGGGGCTCGCGGCGGCCGGGCGGCCTGGCGTCATCACGTACTCCCGCAAGGTCTTCATCCCGCTGACCCGGCTCTGCCGGGACAAGTGCCACTACTGCACGTTCGTCACCGTGCCCGGCAAGCTGCGCCGGGCCGGGCACGGCATGTTCCTCTCGCCCGACGAGGTGCTGGAGATCGCCCGCCAGGGCGCCGCGCTCGGCTGCAAGGAAGCGCTGTTCACGCTCGGCGACCGGCCCGAGGACCGGTGGCCGGAGGCGCGTGAGTGGCTGGAGGCGGAGGGGTACGACGACACGCTCGCGTACGTACGCGCCATGGCCATCCGGGTCCTGGAGGAGACGGGGCTGCTGCCCCACCTGAACCCGGGCGTCATGACCTGGACCGACCTCCAGCGGCTCAAGCCGGTCGCGCCGAGCATGGGCATGATGCTGGAGACCACCGCCACCCGCCTCTGGTCCGAGCCCGGCGGCCCGCACCACGGCTCGCCGGACAAGGAGCCCGCCGTACGGCTGCGGGTGCTGGAGGACGCCGGCCGCTCCAACGTCCCGTTCACCACCGGGGTGCTGATCGGCATCGGGGAGACGTACGAGGAGCGCGCCGACGCCCTCTTCGAGCTGCGGCGCGTCCAGCGCGCGTACCAGGGCCTCCAGGAAGCCATCATCCAGAACTTCCGCGCCAAGCCGGACACCGCGATGCGCGGCATGCCGGACGCGGAGCTGGAGGAGCTGGCGGCCACCGTCGCCGTCGCACGGCACATCCTGGGCCCCGCCGCCCGTATCCAGGCCCCGCCGAATCTCGTCGACGCGGAGTACGCGCTGCTCATCGGCGCGGGCATCGACGACTGGGGCGGCGTCTCGCCGCTCACGCCCGACCACGTCAACCCCGAGCGCCCCTGGCCGCACATCGACGAACTGGCCGCACGGACCGCCGAGTCCGGCTTCGAGCTGCGCGAACGGCTCACGATCTACCCGGAGTTCATCCAGCGCGGCGAGCCGTGGCTCGACCCCCGGCTGCTGCCGCACGTACGCGCGCTGGCCGACCCGGAGACCGGGCTGGCCCGGGAGGGCGTCCTGCCCGCCGGCCTGCCCTGGCAGGAGCCGGACGAGGGCTTCACCTCCACCGGCCGCACCGATCTGCACCGCACCATCGACACCGAGGGCCGCACGGGCGACCGGCGCGACGACTTCGACGTCGTGTACGGGGACTGGGAGGCGCTGCGCGAGGCCGCCGCGCCCGGCATGGTGCCGTCCCGGATCGACACGGACGTCCGGGGAGCCCTGGCGCAGGCCGCCGACGACCCGACGAAGCTCACCGACGACCAGGCGCTCGCGCTGTTCCACGCGGAAGGACCGGCGCTCGACGCGCTGACCCGGATCGCCGACGAGCTGCGCCGCGACACGGTCGGCGACGACGTCACGTACATCGTCACGCGCAACATCAACTTCACCAACGTCTGTTACACCGGCTGCCGGTTCTGCGCCTTCGCCCAGCGCCGTACGGACGCCGACGCGTACACGCTCTCCCTGAGCCAGGTCGCCGACCGGGCCGAGCAGGCGTGGGAGGTCGGCGCCACCGAGGTCTGCATGCAGGGCGGTATCCACCCGGACCTGCCGGGCGCGGCGTACTTCGACATCGCGCGGGCGGTGAAGGAGCGCGTCCCCGGCATGCATGTGCACGCCTTCTCGCCGATGGAGGTCGTCAACGGCGCCTCGCGCACGGGTCTTTCGATCCGCGAGTGGCTGACGGCCGCGAAGGAGGCGGGTCTCGACTCGATCCCCGGTACGGCGGCGGAGATCCTCGACGACGAGGTCCGCTGGATCCTCACCAAGGGCAAGCTGCCCACGGCCACCTGGATCGAGGTCATCACGACCGCCCACGAGCTGGGCATCCGCTCCAGCTCCACGATGATGTACGGCCATGTCGACCAGCCGCGCCACTGGCTGGGCCACTTCCGTACGCTCTCCCGCATCCAGCAGCAGACGGGCGGTTTCACCGAGTTCGTCACGCTCCCCTTCATCCATACCAACGCCCCGGTCTATCTGGCCGGAATCGCCCGCCCTGGCCCGACCGACCGCGACAACCGCGCGGTGATGGCGATGGCCAGGCTCCTCCTCCACCCCCATATCCCCAACATCCAGACCAGCTGGGTCAAGCTCGGCACCGAGGGCGCCGCCGAGATGCTCCGCTCGGGCGCGAACGACCTGGGCGGCACGCTGATGGAGGAGACCATCTCCCGTATGGCCGGGTCGAGTTACGGCTCGTACCGGTCGGTCAAGGACCTGGTCGCCATCGCGGATGCCGCCGGCCGGCCCGCCCGGCCCCGTACGACGCTGTACGGCGAGGTCCCGGAGGAGCGCGTACGGGCGGCGGCGGCCTCGGACGGGCATCTGCCGGAGCTGCTGCCGGTGCTGCCCTCGTAGCCGGGCTCGTAGCCGGGTTCGCGTAGTCGAGTAATGGACAGAAGAGGAGTCCGGATAAGAAAGCGCTTCCTACCTGTTGCCCCCGCGAAGGCGCGGCCGTTTGACTGTCCCCGCACAGGACGGCCAAGTCGGCGCCTTCATGAGGGAGTTGCATGTGAGACCCATCGCGCGAGCCCAACGTCTGACAGCGCTGACCGCGGCGGGGCTGCTGGCCGCGGCCGGGCTGCTGACGTCCCCTGCCACGGCCGTCGCCGCTTCTGCTGCGGCCGTTCCGGCTGCCGCCGCCGCGGCTCCGGCCTGGGAAGCCATCACGTTCGGCCAGTCCACCGACCTCAACTTCGCCTCCAATGTGCTGCCGGAGAAGGTCGGCACCAACTACGCGGCGCCCGAGCACCCCGGCACCATCGACGGCCGCGTCGTCATGGAGAGCCGGGGCGGCAAGATCGCCCCCGGGCACGACGGGCTCACCTTCTACCAGACCGCCCTGGACCCCCGTACGGACAACTTCGTCCTCACCGCCGACATGACGGTCAACCAGCTCGGCCCCGAGACCGGCGGCGCCGTCGGCTCCCAGGACAGCGCCGGCATCATGGTGCGCGATGTGAACGGCGGGGCCCGCCAGAACCCGATGGTCCTCGGTTACGAGGAGGTGCCGGCCGCGTCCAACATGTTCGCCTCGGGGGTGATGCGCCAGGGCGTCACGGCCATCCAGCGCACCGGCGTCGTGAAGCCGTACGGCAACACGGGCAGCAGCATGAGCGCCACCGCGTTCACCACCGACTCCCGCTACACACTGCCCCTCAACACTCCGGTGACCCTCCGTCTTGAGCGCACCGACACCGAGTTCATCATCTCCTCGACCTTCACCCACGTGGGGCAGCCCGTCACCTTCGAGCGGCGCGTGACCGGCGCGGACTGGGTCCAGGACATCGACCCGGACCACATGTACGTCGGCTTCTACGCGGCCCGCAACGCCAAGGTCACCTTCGACAACGCCCGCCTCGAACTTTCCGAGGCGCACACCCAGCCCCGCCCGGCGATCGAGCCGGTCCCTGTCAAGCCCGCACTCACCGTGCTCTCTCCGCCGGTGGCCGGCGGACTCGACTACCCGCTGCGGGCCCGCCCCAACGTCGATGGCACGGTGGAGTTCACCGACGCGGCCGGGACCGTACTGCACAGTGAACACACCACCGCGAACCGTACGGTCGGCCACCGGGTCACCCTCACCGCCGGGCGGACCGACTTCGGCCTGCGCTTCGTCCCGGACGACGCGTCCGCCGGCGGTCCGGTGAGCCAGTCGCTGACGGTACGGACGAAGGCGTACGGCGAGCGCGGCGACGGCGCCGCCATCCACGCCGCCCCCGAGGGCGCCACCACCGCCGCCGGTACGGCCGCCGACCCCGTCGACCTCGCCACCGCGCTCGCGTACGTCGCCCCCGGAGGCAAGGTGCTGCTGCACGGCGGTACGTACACGCCGGCCGGCACGGTCGCGGTCGACGCCGCGTACAGCGGGACCAAGGGCAAGCCCAAGACCGTCAAGCCCTACCGCGGGGCGGATGTCGTGCTCGACGGCCGGGGCGTCCTGCCCATCACCCTGCGGCTCGACGCCGACCACTGGCGCTTCGAGGGCTTCCGCGTCACCGGCTCGACGGGCAACGGCATGCGGGTCAGCGGCAGCCACAACGTCATCGAGCGCATGCTCTTCAACTACAACATGGACAGCGGTTTCCAGATGTCGGGCAACGGCGACGCCCCCGCCCTGTGGCCCGCGCACAACCTGATCCTCAACAGCGAGTCGCACGACAACCGGGACCTCACCGACATCAACGCCGACGGTTTCGCCGCGAAGCTCGGCGTCGGCGCGGGGAACGTGTTCCGGGGCAACATCGCGCACCACAACATCGACGACGGCTGGGACCTCTACAACCGCGTCAACGAGGGCGCCAACATGCCCGTCCTCCTGGAGAACAACATCGCCTACGCCAACGGCCGCCTCAGCAACGGCTATCACGAGGACGGCGACACCGGGAACGGCTTCAAGGTCGGCGGCGAGGGCCTGCCCGTCGCCCATGTCGTGCGCGGCAACATCGCCTTCGACAACAACATGGACGGCTTCTCGGACAACTTCAACCCGGGCCGTCTTGAGCTGTCCCACAACTCCGCGTTCGACAACAAGCGCTTCAACTACATCATGCGCTTCAACCCCTACTTCTCCGTCGAGGAGCAGGGCGTCTACCGCGACAACCTGTCGTTCCGCACCCCCGAGGGCCGCGGCGGCGACACCCCGGTGCGCGACTACATCTCCGGTGACACCGACCGCACCAACGTCCTCTTCGACGGCGAACGCGCCACCAACGAGGACGCCACCACCACGGCCGGGGCGCGCGACTTCCGCTCCCTGACACTGCCGGGCACGTACGCCCGCCAGAAGGACGGCGCGCTGATCTACGGCGACTTCCTCCGCCCCACCCGCCACTCTCCGCTCAACTCGGCGGGCACCAAGGGCGGTTGGATCGGCGCGCTCGACGGCCGCACGGCGCGCTGATACGCGCTGCCACTCCGGCTCCTCGGTCTCCCCGACGACGACCGCGTCGCGGGGAGACCGAAGAGACGGGCCGCGCTACTTTGGTCGGCTGTCCAGGGCCGGGCAGTGGTTTGTACCGTCGCGGTATGACAGTTGAGGTAGACAGCGGCACGAGCAGGAGACGCTCGA
Source organism: Streptomyces sp. NPDC093109 (assembly GCF_040701725.1). NCBI lineage: Bacteria > Bacillati > Actinomycetota > Actinomycetes > Kitasatosporales > Streptomycetaceae > Streptomyces > Streptomyces sp. NPDC093109. The sequence goes on along the minus strand of NZ_JBFBEZ010000026.1, from coordinate 65,835 downwards.
CGGGCCGGTTGACGGATGTCGACGCGTTGCGCGGATTTGCACTCCTGGGCATCCTGATGGTCAACATCCCGTTCTTCGCAAGCGGTTACACCCTGCCGGGGGTGGCCGATCCGGCCCGGACGGCCTGGCACGACGGACTCGCCCTGGGCGTGGTCCAGTTCTTCTTCGAGGCGAAGTTCTATCTGCTCTTCTCGTTCCTCTTCGGCTACAGCTTCACCCTCCAGCTCGACTCGGCCGCCGCACGCGGGGTCGACTTCCGGCCACGCTTCCTGCGGCGGCTCGGGGCGCTGTTCCTGATAGGCGTGGCCAACGCGGCGCTGCTCTACTACGGCGACATCCTCATCACATACGCGCTCTTCGGGCTGCTGCTGTTCGCGATGCACCGGGTGAGCCCGCGCCGGGCGCTGTGGGTGGCCGGGATCATCACCGGCACCTTCGTCCTGCTCTTCCTGGCCCTGGCCACGCTGGTGGCCGTGTTCGACGGGTCGTCCTCTCCCACCGCCGCGGAGCACGCGAAGATGCTCGCCGACGGCGCGGCGGCCACCGAGGCGATGCGGGGCGGCCCGTGGTCGGTGATCGCGGACCGGGTGGCGGCGCTGTCGACGACCCTTCCGCTGACCGTCTTCGTCCAGGGGCCGCTGGCCTTCTCCGCCTTCCTGGTGGGACTGGCGGCCGGAAAGCGGCGCGTCCTGGCGGGCCCGGGCGCGGGCGCGGACCAGGACCCCGGCGCGGGCCCCGGCGCGTACGAGGCGAAGCTGAGGCTGATCCAGTGGATCGGCTTCCCGGTGGGGCTGGCCGGCTCGGCCTTCTACACCTTCGCCAGTACGGACAACCTGTTCGCCGGCAGCCTCCACTTCCTGACCGCGCCCTTCCTCACCGCCGCCTACGTCGCCACGCTGCTGCGCCTCTTCCGTACGGTCCGGGGCGGCCGGGTGGCTCAGGCGCTCGCCCGGCCCGGCCGGATGGCGCTCACCAACTACCTGAGCCAGTCCCTGCTCTGCGTGCTGATCTTCACGGGCACCGGCCTCGGCCTCGTCGGCCGGGTCCCGTACGCGGGGGTCATCGGCATCGCGCTGGCGATCTACGCCGTACAGCTGCTGTGGAGCGCGTGGTGGCTGCGGCGGTTCCGGATGGGCCCGGTGGAGTGGCTGCTGCGGGCCGCCACCTATCGGGAGCGGCCGGCCATGCGCCTCACGTCGTAAACCGAAGTTTTACATACCCTCCACGTGGCTCAAATGCGACCTCCGCGACCACGGCCCCCCATACCGGCCCCGTGATCCCGGGACGTAACCAAGAGCGCCCTCAACCCGCTGTTCCCGGTCGATTACAGTGCTGCGCAGCCGCTGCGAGGCACAGGGTGAGGGAGGGGCGAGTGAGTACACCGTCCGGTGCCATCTGGGGCCGTCTGGAGCAGCAGGACTTCCGCAGCCGGGTGCGGGGCTGTCTGCTCGGCGGCGCGATGGGTGACGCCCTGGGCGCGGGGGTCGCCGCACTCACCCTCGACGAGATGCGGGCCGCGTACGGCGCCGAGGGCGTGGTGGACCTCGTCCCCGCGTACGGCCGCCGGGGCGCGGTCACCGCGGCGACCCAGCTGACCCTCTTCACCGTCGACGGGCTGATACGCGCCCAGATCCGCCGCGACACCGGCGCCTGGCATCCGCCCACCGACGTGTACCGCGCCCATCAGCGCTGGCTCGCGACCCAGCGCGACTGGGGGCCCGATCTGCGCCGCAAGGACAACGGCTGGCTCGCGCAGGAGGAGTGGCTGTACGCGCGCAGGGACCCGACGATCTCCACGCTCACCGGCTTCGGGGGCGAGGTCATGGGCTCGCTCGACCAGCCGAGGAACCCGATCGCGCGCGACGCGGGCGCGCTGGTGCGCTCCGCGCCGTTCGGGCTGCTGGTGGGCTGGGAACCGCAGCTGGTCTGCCAGCTGGCGCTGGAGTGCGCGGTCCAGTCGCACGGCTCGCCCGGCGCGTATCTCTCGGCGGGCGCCTTCGCCGCGATCGTGCACGCGCCGGCCCGCGGCGAGTCGCTGGAGACGGGCGTGGAGCGCGCTCTCGCGCTGCTCGCGCCGCGCCCCGGGCACGAGCCGGTGACGGAGGCACTCCGGCAGGCGATGGCCGCCGTACGCCAGGGGGTGCCGGGCCCGTCGGTGATCGCGTCACTCGGCGAGGGACGGACCGCCGAGTCCGCGCTCGCCGTCGGCGTCTACTGCGCGCTGGTCGCCGAGGACGTACGGCAGGGGCTGCGCCTCGCCGTCAACCACGACGGCCCCTCCGCGGCCACCGGGAGCCTGTGCGGCGCCCTGCTCGGCGCGCTGCACGGGGAGACGGCCCTGCCGCCGGCCTGGGTGGCCGAGCTGGAGGGCCGTCCGTCCCTGCTGGAGATGGCCGACGACTTCGCGATGGAGATGACCCAGGGCCGGGCCCTGCACAGCCCGTCGGAGACGGCGTCGGGCTGGCTGGCCCGCTACCCGCGGGGGTAGGGGTAGGGCGCGTACGTACGCGACGGGGCCCGTCAGCCGCCCGACGACCCCGAACCGGACCCGGACCCGGACCCCTCCCGCTTCTCCCGCTTCCCGTGCTTGCCCTGATGGCCCTGCCTGCCCTGCGAAGGCACCCGGAGCGACTCCGCCGTCAGGCCGGAACCGTCCCCGTCGCCCTCGCCGTTGATCCGCGCCAGCAGCACATCGCGCGCCGGCGTGTCCTCCGGCTTCAGGAGGCCGATCACGACGTACAGCACCAGCGACACCGCGAGCGGCACGGAGACCTGGTACTGGAGCGGCACCCCGCCCGTCACGCTCCAGTTGATCGGATAGTTGACCAGCCAGAAGGCCAGCAGCCCCATCGACCAGCTGGTGAGCGCGGCCGTCGGGCCCGATCTGCGGAACGTCTTGAGCATGCCGAGCATGAACGGGATCGCGATCGGTCCCATCAGCCCCGCCACCCACTTGATGACGACCGTGATGATGTCCTTGAACGTCGGCGAGTTGACCTGGGTCGCGATGGCCATCGACAGCGCCAGGAACGTGATGGTCGACAGCCGCGCCGCCAGCAGCCCCGCCCGCGCCGACCAGGAGCGCGCCGCCTTGGAGAGGGTGGGGGCGATGTCGCGGGTGAAGACCGCCGCGATGGCGTTCGCGTCGGAGGAGCACATGGCCATCGTGTGCGAGAAGAAGCCGACGATGACCAGGCCGAGCAGCCCGTGCGGCAGCAGCTGTTCGGTCATGAGGGCGTACGCGTCCGACGCGTCGGGCTTCTCCGCCGTCACCAGCAGCGGCGCGCACCACATCGGGAAGAACAGGACCAGCGGCCAGACCAGCCAGAGCACGGCGGAGAGCCGGGCCGAGCGGGTGGCCTCGCGGGCGTTGGCGGTCGCCATGTAGCGCTGCGCCTGGTTCCACATGCCGCCGTTGTACTCGAAGGTCTTGATGAAGAGGAACGCCAGCAGGAAAGTGACGGTGTACGGGCCGGCCGTCGGCGACGCGTGGCCGTCGGGGAGCTTGTCCCAGACCGTCCACAGCGCGCTGAACCCGCCGAGCTTGCCCATGACGGCGACGAGCATGGCGATGCCGGCGAAGAGCTGGATGACGAACTGCCCCAGCTCTGTGAGGGCGTCGGCCCACAGCCCGCCGATGGTGCAGTAGATGCCCGTGATGACACCGGTGATGAGGATGCCCTGGTTGAGGGAGATACCGGTGAAGACGGAGAGCAGGGTGGCGATGGCGGCCCATTTGGCGCCGACATCCACGATCTTCAGCAGCAGCCCCGACCAGGCGAGGGCCTGCTGTGTTCTCAGGTCGTAGCGGTTCTTGAGGTATTCGAGCGGGGACGCGACGTGTAATCGGGAGCGCAGCCGGTTCAGCCGCGGGGCGAAGAGCTTCGAACCGATCCCGATGCCGATGGCGATGGGCAGGGACCAGGTGACGAACGAGGTGACGCCGAAGGTATAGGCGATGCCCGCGTATCCGGTGAACATCACCGCGCTGTAGCCGGACATGTGGTGCGAGATGCCCGACAGCCACCAGGGCATCCTGCCGCCGGCGGTGAAGAAGTCACTGACATTGTCCACGCGTTTGTGCGACCACAGGCCAATCGCGATCATCACACCGAAGTAGGCGATGAGCACGGTCCAGTCGAGGCTGTTCATATCCCCTCCAGGGGTTCGTTCCGCCTTATGAACCATGGAGTGCCGGAGGGATTGAACCGCCAACTTCTGTGGCGGGTCAAGACGTTGTGCAGTCATAGATATGAACGGGGGTCACGAAGCCGAACGGCGGCGGGCGCGGTCGGTGGGCGTGGCCGGCGGCCCGGTCGCGGGCATGACCGAGCCCCCTCGGCCAGGACGGCGGACCGGTCGAGAGGGCTCTTCAGTGGTGCGTATGTACGCGTTTGCGGCGCGTCTGTGGCTACCGCGCGTATGTGGCGCGTGTGGTGCGGTGCTCCGTGACCTCAGCCGAGGTCGAAGGAGCCCGCGCTCATCTGCTGTACGAACGCGTTCCACGAGGTGGGCACGAAGGAGATCGACGGCCCCTCGGGGGCTTTCGAGTCCCGGACGGCAATGGTCTGGACGACGGGGGACTTCACCTCTACGCATGCGCCGTTTCCGCCGGAGTACGAGGACTTCGTCCACGTGTCCGTAGCGCCCTGAAGAATTGCCATGTTCGCTCCGGTTCAGCAAGTGATGTGAAATAGCGCCAACTTCCCGCTGGCATGATCGACGCTACTCGCCTCGCTCCTTGTCCGGGGGAGGCGTTCACTCGTACGGATGGCTAATAGGCGAACGGGCTTACGGAATAGCCCGGTTGGGGGGTATAATCCCCTCGCATCTGTTGACGGTAAATGGATCTGTCCGACTATTTCGGCTGATGCGGTGCGGAAACCGCGCGCGAAACGGCGGGTGAAACGGCACGCGAAACGGCGCGGTCCCGGAAGCACGGGGGGTGTCCGTGATCCCGGGACCGGAATAGGGCCGATTCGGCGCGTGGTTCAGCCCTCGGATCAGGGCATGGATCAACGCTCGGTGTAATCCTTGATGATCTTCAAGATGAAATCCCGCGTCTGCTCGACATTCAGGGCCTGGGCGCGCAGGTGCTCGTACATCACGCTGTAGCGCTGCACGTCATTCGCCTTCTCCAGATAGAGGTCGCTGGTGACGCCCTCGATGTAGACCACGCTGGAGTCCGCGGCGTCCGGGAATTCGAGAATCGCGTAGTGCCCGCTGATCCCGGGGTGCGCGCCCATCTCGAAGGGCAGCACCTGCACGGTCACGTGCGGGAGCTGCGACTGCTCGACGAGATGCTCCAGCTGCTCGCGCATCAGCTGCTTGCTGCCGACGACACGGCGCAGCGCCGCCTCGTCGACCACGGCCCAGAGCCGGAGCGGGTTGTCGGGCGTGTTGACGCGGTCCTGGCGCCGCAGCCGTACCCCGACGCGCTTCTCGACGTCCGGCGCCGGCGCCTCCGGCAGCGCTCCGTTGATCAGCGCCTCGGCGTACGGGCGGGTCTGGAGCAGCCCGGGAACGACCTGGGGCTCGTACACGCGGAGTGACGCCGCGTCCGTCTCCAGACCGATGTAGACGCTGTACGGGATGTCGCCGAACGCGTGCCACCAGCCTTGCTGACGCGAGTCCTTGGCCATTTGCATCAGCGAGTCGACGATCCGGGCGTCCTCGACCTCGTACACGCCGCAGAGGTCGCGCACATCGCGCTGGCTGATGGAGCGGCGGCCGTTCTCCAGCCGGCTGATCTTCGACTGGGACACCAGCAGGCGCTCCGCCACTTCTTCGGCGGTCATGCCTTTGAGTTCGCGAAGCCGACGCAACTCCTGGCCCAATCGGCGTCGCCTGACGGTGGGATTGACGTTGGACGCCACGGGAAACTGCACCTCCGGCATAACTGGTGTAGCTGTACGTATCTACTGCTGAGCAGACTGCCACCAAAGGTCCCAACTGCGCTGGGAAACGGCCACAGAGACGTATGCACCGGTCTGCGCCCCGCACGCCGCGCGCCCTTCCGCGCGCCCTGGCGCCCCCTGTCCGTTCCGCAGCGACCACGGCGGCCCCCGGGGGCCGTTGCGGGCTCACGAGGCCCGCTGGAGGCCGCCTGGGGCCGTCCGGCCGGGCCGGTCCGGCCGGACGCACAACGCGCGGGGTGGCCGAATGGTTTCCGGCCACCCCGCGCGTCTTGTGCGGCTCCCGGACCGGGTCTGGGGACTGCGATACGGCGGACTGCGGTACAGCGGTGATGCGGTCGAGCGTGCTGCGGTCGAGCGGTGCTGCGGTGCTCAGTGCGCCGGCACCCGGTCCATGCCGCCGCGCTGCGGCTGCATCGGCACGCCGCCGGGCGGCCTGCCGCCGCCCGGAGCGCCGACGGCGCCCTGGGCGGGGTTACGACGCGGCTGAGCGCCCGCGCCGTTCTGGACGTCCATCACGGCGTGTGCCACGAGGCCGCCCATCGGGTCGTGCCTGATCAGGTCCCGGAGCCGGGAGCGCGAAGAGCGCCCCTCGTTCCCGGGGTAGAGGTGCTTGCCGAGTCCGACCGCATGGGCCAGCGCGGCGAGCGCCGCGGTCCGCGGGTCCGGCGGAACGCCGGTGCGGATCGCATTGTCCAGCCGGGACTTGATCTCCCGGCTGATCGCCGTCTCGGTCGCCTGGTAGCGCGTCGTCGGCAGCACCCCGCACATCTGGCCCGCCACGGCATGCACCATGCCGCACCGTTCCAGATGCGAGAGATAGGTCTGGCGAAGCCCCAGTCGGGGTCCGCCAATCCAATGGACGGCCCGGACCGGACTGCCGCGTCTGCGCAGCAGTTCCAGTGCGGAGTCCAGAGTCGGATCTCCGGTCGGCCGTGGCATCACCACGGCGATACGATCCCCATCAGGGGCTATCCGTCCTGCCAGAGCCAGCTCCACTAGCTGTGCTCCGGCGAGGCCGAGGTCGAGCGACTGCGGCTGCGCTGTGGTACCCGTGGCCGGGTCCAGAGCGAGCAACAGAAGCTCCTCCGGAATTGTTCTGCGGCTCCTGCCCATCCATGCCTCCCCGCGTGGATGAATGACAGGGTGACCCCTCTCACAATGGTCTGTCGAGGGTGCCTGGGTGCTTTGTGTGGGAACCGTTATGTATGTCGTTCTCGTCTAGCACGTGGGCCGAGGTCTCAGAGCAGGACACTGATAGATGCTTCGGACAGTGCGGTACGTCGGATGAGACATGAAGGAGACGCGGTGGCGGGCGAGTCCCCCGGTAAGTCGGAGCAGCGGAAGTCATCGGGGGAGACGGCCCCGGGAGAGCAGGATCCCCGGCTCTCAGTCTTCCGTGAAACGGCGGCGGAGAGGACCGGAACGGCCGAGAAGGCCGAATCCGGTTCCGGCTCCGGATCGGGTTCCGCGGTGTCGACGAAGGTCGCGACCGCAAATCGTACGGAGGAGCCGACGCCCTCGGACGAGGCGGGGGAGGCCGGCGGAGCCGGCGAGGACTCCGACGAGTCGGACGGCGGGCCGATAGCCGAAAGGGGCGATGAGGCCCCCAAGGACGCGAAGAAGGACAAGGACACCGAGGAAGAAGAAGCCGCAGAGCCCAAGAACGAGGCCGGGGACGCGGACGCGGAGGATGCGGAGGGCAAGGAGGCGGACGCAGAGGCGGCGGACGCCAAGGCGCCCTCCTGGGCCAAGCCCGCCGCCGTACCGGACGCATCCGATGCGCCGGACGCACCCGACGCATCCGTTGCGCCCGACGCATCCGACGCCTCTGGCGCCTCTGAGGGCTCAGGAGACGCTGAGGGCACTCGTGCCTCAGCCGAGGGCTCCAAGGCCGCTGAGGCCCCCGCCAAGCCCGCGCCGGACACCAAAGCCGATGCGGACGGCCCCGCGGTCGAGCCCGGGACCAAGCCCGAAGGCGCATCCGACGGCAAGCCCGACGAGCCCGGCGAACCTGACGAGCCCGGCAAGCCGGGTCAGCCCGACCGGCCGACCACCGTCTTCAAGGCCCTGCCGCGCCCCCCGGTCGACCAGCCCACCACCGCGCTGAAGATCCCCCCGAGCCTCCGGGCGGAAGCGGCCAAGGCCGCCGCGCCGAAGAGCAGCACCTTCGTCCCCCTGCGCCGCGACGACAAGCCGGAGCCGGACGCGGCGGCCAAGCCCGCCGCGTCCACCGCCACCGCCACCGCCACTGCCTCCGCCGCCGCGCCCGCCGCCTCCGCCGTCGCGGCGCCGCCCGTACCGCCGCCCGCCGCGGTCAAGGCCCCGTTCCCCGAGGCCGAGCGCACCCGGCAGCAGCCCATGCCGCCGATGCCGCCGCTCGACCTGCTGGCCGAGCTGACCAACACCCCGGAGACCGCGACCCGCAAGGCCGTCCGCCGGGTCAAGATCTGGACGCCGCTGGTCGTGCTCGCGGCGATCGTCTTCATGGTCGTCCAGTCCGTACGCCCGCTCCCGGAGCCGCAGTTGGCGCTCTCGGCGGACTCCAGCTTCACCTTCGACGGGGAGAAGCTGGACATGCCGTACCCCGACGAGGGGCAGGGTGCCGTCGAGGTCGAGGGCGTGGGCGCGATCGGCACCTTCGGCGAGCAGAAGCCCGCGCCGATCGCGAGCGTCGCCAAGACGATGACCGCCTACGTGATCCTGAAGGAACACCCGATCAAGGGCGAGCAGGACGGCCCGGACATCGAGGTCGACAAGAAGGCGGGCGAGGAGGCCGGCCGGGAGGACGAGTCGGTGGCGCCCATCAAGGTGGGGCAGAAGTACACGGAGAAGCAGATGCTGCAGCTCCTGATGATCCCCTCGGGGAACAACGCCGCGCGGCTGCTGGCTCGTTGGGACTCCGGGTCCGAGGACGCGTTCGTCGAGAAGATGAACGCCGCCGCCAAGGAACTCGGCATGAAGGACACGACGTACACGGACCCGAGCGGCCTCGACTCGGCCACCGTGTCCACCCCCGTGGACCAGATCAAGCTGGCCAGGGCCGTGATGCAGAACGATGTTTTCCGGACCATCGTCGACATGCCGCAGATCGATATTCCGGGGATCGACAAGACGATCTACAACAACAACACGATTCTGCTGGAGCCCGGGGTGGGCGGAATCAAGACCGGTTCGTCGACTCCGGCCGGCGGAAACCTCCTCTGGTCCGCGAACACGGTCATCGACGGCAAGCCGCGCCGGATTCTCGGCATCGTGATGGGCATGCAGAAGGCCAATCTGCTCGACGAGAAGCTCACGCTCGCCAAGCAGGAGAGCCTGAAGCTGATCCAGGCCGCGCAGGCAGGGGTCCGCTCGGAGACGGTCGTCAAGAAGGGTGATGTCGTCGGTTACGTCGACGACGGGCTCGGCACCCGTACCCCGGTGGTCGCCACCAAGGACCTCAAGGCGATCGGCTGGGGCGGTTTCAAGGTGAAGGTCGCCCTGGAGGAGAGCGAGACGATTCCGCACTCCGCCGCGGCGGGCACCGTGGTGGGCAAGGTCACCGCGGGCAAGGAGTCCGTCCCGGTCGCCCTCCAGTCCGAGCTGGCGGAGCCCGGATTCGGCGCGAAGGTGACGCGTGTGAGCTGACGTCCCCCCGCCCCCTCCTGTGTGCCCGCCGGTGCTTCCGGCGGGCACACAGCCGTTTACGGCGAGGCGCGGGCGCTCAGCGAAGTCGATCAGTGACGGATCGAATTCGAGCCGCTCAGCCCTCCCGTGCGTGCTAGCGTCGCGAAACGGACATCTGCACGGACGTCTGCCCGCCGCGGTCCCGATTCGCCGGCCGGGCAACCGTCGGAGGCGGGATGGCGTCCCTGGGGCTGCCGGGGGGTCGGCACGCCGGGCAGACGACGGTGAGACGGGGAGACGGAGAGCCGCAGTGACCACCGCTGAGCCGACGCGCGCCGGAAGCACGCCAGACAGCAGCACGTCTGACAGCACCGCCGACGGCACGGTCGACAGCACGGCCGGGGGGCGAGCCGTCGCCGCCGCTCCGCGAATAGACGTACCGGGGCCACGGCCGGCCGGAGGCACAGGACCGCCGGGCGAACAGCCCGAGGGCGGCAGTGGCGAGGACGGCGGCCAGGACGGCGGCCAGGACGGCGGGGAGGACCCGACCACCCCGCCCGGCACCCACGTCCCCACCCACCTCCGCTCCCGCCTCCGCACCCGCTTCGAACCCGTCCGCCTCCGCGTCCTGCGGCACCCCGTCCTCTTCACGACCGCCGTCGCCGGCGCCGTCCACGTGCTGTGGTTCTTCTTCTTCGCCAACAGCGGCGGCGACATCGCGGCCCAGGACGCCTGGGCCGAGTTCGTCGGCCGGCACCCGGACTCCGCGTACAACCTCGCCTGGTACGGCGGGATGCACCCCGTCTCGTACAGCGTCGTCTCGCCGTATCTGATGTCCGTCCTCGGCGTCCGTACGACGATGATGATCGCCGGTACCGTCTCCGCCGCCCTGACCGCGCTGATCCTCGTCCGGGTGCGGGCCGTCCGTAACCCGGTGGCGTGCGCGCTCGTCGGGGTCTTCGCGTATCTGTGCAACGCGCTGTCGGGGCGCGTGACGTTCGGGCTCGGCGTGATGTTCGCGGTCGGCGCGGTCGCGGCGGTGTTCTGCTGGCCGTACCGCTGGCGCCGCAAGCGCTGGCTCAAGGGGGTCGCGGCGGCGCCGCTGGCCGCGCTGGCGACGGCGGCGAGCCCGGTGGCCGGGCTGTTCCTCGGGGTCGTGGCCGCCGCGCTCTTCCTCAACAAACGGCGCCCGGGGGCGTACGCGCTGGGGCTCGCGCCCGCGGCCGTCGTGGCGCTCTCGGCGTGGCTGTTCCCGTTCTCGGGGACGCAGCCGATGTCGGTGGGGACGGCGTCGCTGCCGTTCATCACCTCGGTCGTCACGTTCGTGCTCGTACCGAAGGAGTGGCGTACGGTCCGGGTCGCCGCCGCCGTCTACGGCACCGGTGTGCTGCTCACGTACGTGGTCGACTCGCAGATCGGCTCCAACGTCTCGCGGCTCGCGATGATCATCGGCGGGGTGGTGCTGCTCGCGGCGCTCCCGTACACCGAACCCCGCTCGCACCGCTGGTACGCGCTGGTCCTGGCCGTCGTCGGGCTCAACTTCTGGATCGGCTTCAAGGGCGTCGACGACATCGTCCGCACGGCGCCCGCCGCCTCGTGGACGCGCGAGCTGGCGCCGCTGGTGAACCAGTTGCAGCGGGTGGGGGCGGAGAAGGGCCGGGTCGAGGTCGTGCCCGCCAGCAGCCACCGGGAGGCGTCGGCGCTCGCCCCGTACGTCAATCTGGCGCGCGGCTGGAACCGGCAGGCGGACATGGAGCGCAACCCGCTCTTCTACGACGACACGCTGACCGCCGACAGCTACCGGAGCTGGCTCGACCGCTGGGCCGTGCACTACGTGGTGCTGCCGCGGGGGAGGCCGGACGCGGGCGCGGGGCTGGAGGCGGAGCTGGTGGAGAAGGGGCTGCCGTATCTGGAGCGCCTCTGGGGCGACGCGAACTGGCAGCTCTTCGCGGTGGAGGACCCGATGCCGCTGGCCGACCCGCCCGCGACGGTGGACCGGGCGGGCGCGGGCGAGCTGACGATCCATGTGGAGTCGGCGGGCCGGGTGCTGATCCGGATCCCGTACTCGCCGTGGCTGGGGCTGGTCGACAGCGACGGCAAGAGCGTGCTGCCGCCGCAGCAGACGGAGACGTCGAAGGCGGACCCGGAGAGCCCGAAGGTCTTCACCAACCCCAACGGCTGCCTGATGAAGGCCGAGGCGACCGGGGACGGCGACGAGTGGACGGAGCTGCTGGCACCGCGGCCGGGCGTCTACCGGCTGGCGGCGCCGTACCAGCTGCCGCGGGGCACGGGGTGCCCGGAGGAGATGCGTTAGCCGGTACGGCGGCGGGTGGCACGGGGTGGCCGTAGCGGATGGCGGTGCGTGTCGTCCGCCCATCCGCCCATCCGCCAAGGAACCGCCGGGCTCAGCCGATCGGGAACGCCACGTCGCAGACCTCGTCCGTGGCCGACGACGCGTCCCAGTCGGCGAAGTAGATCTCGCGGCACGGGCCGGTGACCGTCAGGCCCCGCCGCTCGATCCACCGCTCCACCGCCTCGAAGGCGGAGAGGATCTGCGGGTGCGCGACCTGCGCCTTGGTGATGCGGACGTAGGCGAGGCGCTGCGCGGGCTCGGTGCGTACGGTGGGGGCTTTGCCGGCCGGCGAGTCGGCCGGGGAGGCGGTCGTGGAAGCGCTCGTGGAGGCCACGTACGCGCGTGCCGCCGCGCCGTCCGCGACCGGTACGCAGGCCTCGGCCGGGCCGTCGCTGTCCGGGTTGACCTCCGCGTGGTACGCGACGAACGGGACGCCCGCCACGCCCCCGCACGCGGCGGCGGCCCCGGTGAGGCGCCCGAGGGCGGCCGGGATCCACTGGGGAAGCTCGTCGGAGAGCAGATGGCGGCGCTCGGCCAGCACGGTCCGCTCGGGTACGTCGACGGTCCTGATCTCGTACATGTGGCTACTCCTGCCGGAGAGTCGGTCACGGATATGGGCGGCGAGCGCGCGCCGGACCGCGTGGCGTTCCTCGACGTCGGTCCAGTACGCTTTCAGCGCGTCGGCGGCCTGTTCACCGGGCAGCGCGACGACCTCGGCGATGCGCGCCAGCGGCATGTCGAGCTGCCTCAGGAGCGCCACGAGCCGGGCCTGTTCGACCTGGTCGGGGCGGTACCAGCGGTAGCCGGTGGCAGGGTCGACCCGCGCGGGGGCGAGCAGACCGAGCCGGTCGTACAGCCGCAGTGCCTTCGGCGAGAGGCGTGAACGGGCCGAGAAGTCACCGATCGTGAGTAGTTCCACGAGGTCCCATCCTCCGTCACCGGGCCGCTGTCGGCCCGGCGGGGCAGAGCGTGCGCCTTGCCCCTGGGGCAGGGTCAAGCGCCGAGGCGCGGCGGCACGGCAGGAAGGTTGGACCCACGGGCGGAACCGAGGTTGAGTTCAACACCGGGGCCAAGGTGAAAAGAGAGAAAGGTCAAACCGTCAATCATCTACTTTTGCTTTCGGGTTACGGCGCGATCCCTCATAGTGATGCGATATGAGGTGTGAACGGTGCGGGAGTGACCGGGGAGAATCGCGGCCCGGCACGGAGTGCCAGGTGTGCGGCGCCGGGGGCTCGGAACCCTGGAACGATGCCGCCGACACACAGCGCTGGTCCGACGCCGGTGCCACACAGGCGGCCTGGACCGGCCTGGAGGCGCGCTCGGGGCCGGTTCCCGGCATGACGATGCCGAGGACGGCCGCCGCCGCGGCGAACGTCGCGCCCGGCCCCAGGCTTCACGAGATACCCGACGAGATGCCCGGCCAACCCCTGGGGCGGGCCTTCGACGAGCCGGCCGATCCGTCGCGGCTGGGCGAACAGGGCCTCGGCGGGCCGGAGTCGTGGCCGGAGTCGGGGGACGACAAGAACCGCGAACGCGGCGGTGGCGGGCGGGGCTCCAGGCGGCGCTCCAAGCGGGACGCCTCGCGCGACCGCGCGCGCGACCGTGAGCGGGCGCTCGCGGCGAGCCAGGAGGCGGGCGCCTTCTCGGAGTTCTCGCCGGACTTCCCGCCGGGGAGCATGTACAGCAAGGGGCGCTCGCGCAAGCGCGTGCTGATCACGCTCGCCGTGCTGGCCCTCGGCTGCCTGGGCGTGACGGTCGCCGTGGTCAACACCTCGGGCAGTGGCGGCCCGGTCGCCGGCACCGCCAACCCGCAGGTGCCCCCGGGCGCCGACGCACCCCAGCTCCCGGGCCTGGGCGGCGGCGGCACGGACCCCGGCAACGGCGTGGGTGACGGCGTGGGCACCGGCAACGGCACCGGTACGAACCCGGGCGCCGGCATGGGCACGAACGCGGGCGACCCGTCCGGCGGTGCGTCGGCCGAGCCGGGACCGGGCGCCGGCGTCGGCTCGGAGGCGGGCTCGGCGGCGCCGGGCACGCCCGGCGGTTCGGGGGCGGCGGCGTACGAGGAGTGGGCGGGCCCCGGCTGCAGCACGGGCCACTACCGCGAGCACGGCCGCGTGGAGAACGGTGACGCGGCCTGGTACACGGTGAAGTCCGGCGGATACAAGGGGAGTTACTGCGACGGGAGATTCTCCGCCGTACCCATGTCCGGCAGACAGGACCAGGACTCGGGATCCACCGCGACCTGGTCCTGGACGCTCGACAAGACATACGAGACCTGCGCCGTCGCCGTGTACGTACCGAAGAGCGGCCGGGACCGCGATGTCGCCGGCAACCCGACCGTCTACAGCGTGCTCAAGGACCCGGCGGACAGCGGCACGGGCTACGACGGCTTCGCCGTGATCCAGACCAAGCACCGCGGCAGCCTGGTGAAGGTGGGCAGCTACAAGGCCGTGGGCCGGACGTTCGCGGTCCAAATGGTCGACCGGGGAGTGGACTTCGGCAGCGAGGAACGCACCGGAGCGCACCACGCGGCGGCCCAGATGAAGATCAACTGCACCTAGCAACCAACGGCACACAGAGATCAACTGCACAGAGAAGTGGTAGAAGCCATCAGGTGAAGCGCGCCGACCTGACCCGGGAGCTGACCGGCCTGCGCCGCGCGTCGATCGGCGGCCGGCGGGCCCCGCACAAACCGCTGCTGGTGCTCTGGCTGCTGGGCCGGTTCGCCGCCTCGGGCGGTGCGCCGGGCGGTACGGCCGTCACGTACGACGAGGCGGAGGAGCCGGTCAGCCGGCTGATCAACGACTTCGGCCCGGCCGTGACGAGCCCCGCGCGGGCCCGGGAACGGGCCGCCATGCCCTTCGTCCACCTGGAGCGCTCCCTGTGGGACCTGCGGGACGCGGCCGGGCATCCGATCGGCCCGGACGCGCCGGAGCGGGGCGGCCCGCTCCGGGCGCGCGGTGCGCACGGCCGGCTCCGCCCGGAGGCCGAGGCGCTGCTCGCGGACCCCGCCGTACTGGCCGGGGCGGCCCGCCAACTGCTCGAACAGCACTTCACCCCGGCGCTGGAGGCGCTCGTCTGCGACGCGGCGGGCCTGGACCTGCCGGGGCTGGACGAGGAGGCGTACGCCGCCGTACCGCCCCCGGTCCGCCCGGCACGGCGGGCGCGCCGGGCGGGCTTCGCCGAGGAGGTGCTCCACGCGTACGCCTACGCCTGTGCCTTCTGCGGCTTCGACGGCGCGCTGGGCCGTCACCCGGTCGGACTTGAGGCCGCCCATGTGCGCTGGCACAGCCAGGACGGGCCGGACGCCGTCGAGAACGGTCTCGCCCTCTGCTCCCTGCACCACACACTCTTCGACCTGGGCGTCCTGGGCCTGCTCCCCGGGACGCGGCCCGGCGCGCCGCCCGGGAGCCCGCCCGGCCCGCGTATCCAGGTGTCGCGGCTGTACGTCACGAGGAGCGAGGCGGGCCGCGCGGTGGACGCCCTGCACGGCAGCCCCGTCGCGCCGCCCCGGCCCGGGCATCCGCCCGTATCAACGGAGTTCGTCATCTGGCACGGACGGCAGGTCTTCAAGCGGCCGGGCGCGGCGGTGGCGTGAGCCGGGCGGGACGGGCCGCGGGCTGACGGGCCGGGGCCTGACGGGCCGGTGTCACGTCCGCTCGACGAGGCCGGTCTCCCAGGCCCAGGCGGCGATCTCCACGCGGTTGCGGGCGGGCAGCTTGGTCTGCACGTTGCCGAGGTGGGTCTTCACCGTGCCGACGGAGATGGAGAGTTCGGCGGCGATCTCCGCGTTGGTCAGCCCTCGGGCGACGAGACGTACGAGCTCCAACTCGCGTGCCGAGAGCGGGCTTTGAGCCCGGTCACGGTCGGTCGGGGGGCGGTTCAGACGGCGCAGCAGCCGTACGGTGATGGAGGGGCTGACCAGGGCCTCGCCGGAGGCCGCCGCCCGTACCGCCTCGACGAGCAGGGCGGGGCCCGAGTCCTTGATCAGGAAGCCGGCGGCGCCGTCGTGAAGGGCGCGGTGGACGTACTCGTCGTCGTCGAAGGTGGTGGCGACGACGACCTTGGGCGGGTTGACGACGCCGGGCCGGTTGAGGCGGCGGAGCGCTTCGAGGCCGTCGAGGCGGGGCATGCGGATGTCCATCAGGACGACGTCGGGGCAGTGCCGCGCGGCGAGTTCGACGGCCTCCAGGCCGTCGGCGGCCTCGGCGACGACCTCGATGTCGTCCTCGGCCCCGAGGATCATCGAGAATCCGGCGCGGACCATGGCCTGGTCGTCGGCGATCAGTACGCGAATGGTCATCGGGCCGCTCCGGCGAGTCTGTGGGGAAGGGCGGGTGCGACGGGAAGAGTGGCCTCGACGCCCCAGCCGCCGCCCGTGACCGGGCCCGCCTGGATACGGCCGCTGATCAGGGCGACTCGCTCGGCCAGCCCGCGCAGGCCGAAGCCGCCCCCGCCGCCGGTGTGACGCGGTCGGCCGTTGTCGGTGACGCGTACGGTGACGGAGTCGGCGCCGTCCTCCGGCCCGGCGGACCGGGCCACGCGCACGGTCACTTCCGTACAACCGTGGGCGTGTTTGCGGATGTTGGTGAGGGACTCCATCACCACCCGGTGGGCGGTGGTGGCCACCTCCACCGGCAGATCGTCGAACGCGCCCTCCCGGTCGAGCCGGGCCCGCGCGCCGCCGACCCCGGCGAACCCCTCGACCAGCGCGTCGATCTCGCCGATCCCGGCCAGCGGCGCCAGCGCCGGCCGGCCCTCGGTGTCGCGCAGCATGCCGACCATGTGGCGCATGGACGTCAGCGCCTCGGTCCCGGCCTGCTCGATCCGTTCCAGCGCCGGAGGGATCAGCTCCGGGCGCCGCTCCGCGATGGCGAGGGCGCCCTGTGCCTGGACGACGATGCCGGTCACGTGGTGGGCGACGAAGTCGTGCAGGTCGCGGGCGAACTCGTTGCGTTGCTCCAGGCGCAGCATGGACGACTGGCGCCGCTGCTCCGTCATGATCAGCCGCCAGGTGACCGCGATGCCGAGGACGGCCGTCGAGCCGAAGACGAACAACGTGATCATGGCGATCGCGTTGCCGCCCCCCGTGCCGAGCGCCAGCGGCCTGAGCACGATCGCTGTCCACAGCAGGGGAGGGGCGATCCACCCCGTCCACTCCCGCCGTCCTCGTACGGGGACGATCAGCAGCAGCCAGACCAGTGCCCCCGGTTCGGCGAACCCGTAAGGGCTGTTGAGGAAGGGGAAGCCGGGGACAGCGAGGTGAAGGCCGTACACGGCGAGCGTGAAGCCCAGGGACGCCGCCCCGGCCGCGCAGGCGACCGCGGAGAGCGCCCGGGCGCCGAGCCACGGTGACACGGCGACGACCGCGACGACCGCCAGGACGACGCCCAGCTTGATGAGGTCGGCGTCGTACGGGCCGAACCGATCGGACCTGTAGTCGAACACCAGAGCCGTTCCCAGCACGGCCAGCCACAGCAGCCATCCGGCCCGGGCCAGTGGCCGCCCCACACGCGCCCACCGCGAGGCCGGGCCGGTGGACGGCTCCCCTCGGCCCAAAGTCGTAGGGGACCGCGAGAGATCTGTCTTTCGCCCGATCCGCGGCGCATGGAGCGCGGAGAGAGTTGTCTCTGCCGGGCGGCGGGTCCCGGTGCCGTTGTCCATCACACGCAGGAGCATGCCATGAACCGGACAGAGGAACCGATCGAGCCGAACGGGCGGAACGGGCAGCGCCCGTGGGGTGAACCGGCCATCGAGGCAAGCGGGTTGGGGATGCGGTACCGGCGTCGTGGCTGGGCGCTGCGGGACTGCTCCTTCCGCCTTCCCGCCGGGCGCATCTGCGGACTCGTCGGCCCCAACGGGGCGGGGAAGAGCACCCTGATGAGCCTGGTGACCGGCATGACGCGGCCAACTGCCGGGCGGCTGCGGGTGTTCGGCGCGGAGGCGGACGCGTCGGACGGCAGTCTGCGGACCGCCTTCCTGTCGCAGGACAAGCCGCTGTTCCGCCGCTTCACGGTGGCGGAGACCCTGCGCATGGGCGCCCGGCTGAACCCGAGTTGGGACCAGGAGACGGCTGAGGCCATCGTCCGGGCCGGCGACGTCCCCCTCGCCGCGCGGATCGGCACCCTCTCCGGCGGGCAGCGCACCCGCGTCGCCTTCGCCCTGGCCTTCGGCAAGCGTCCCGACCTGCTCGTCCTGGACGAACCGATGGCCGACCTCGACCCGCTGGTCCGCAAGGAGCTGACGGCCGAACTCGCCGCGGAGGCCGCCGCGCACGGCACCACGGTGCTGATCTCCACCCACATGCTCTCCGAACTGGAGGACCTGTGCGACTACTTGCTCGTCATCGCGGACGGCTCCCTGCGACTGGCCGGCGCCGCCCATGAGCTGTTCGCCGCGCACGCCCTGGTCGACGGCGACCCCACGGCCGTACCGGCGGCCCTGGGCGGCCACCACGTCATCGAGTCCCGCCGGGCGGCGGGCCGCGCCGTCACCCTCGTACGGCTGGACGGGCCGCCCGTACCCTTCGGCTCCCAGGAGGTGCGGCCCCCGGGTCTGGAGGATCTGCTCCTCGGCTATCTGCGCTCGCCGGAGGCACCGCGGCTGATCTGCCCCAGCGCGCGGGTGGGCGACATAGAGGACGCCATAACGAACAACCCCACAACCCCCCCTTACTCCCCCACTCCCACTCCCACCCCCACCCCCACCACTACTCCCACCCACCCGAACGCATCCTCCGAGGAGCGGGCCGCATGAGCACATACACCGCCACCCCGTACCACCCCTCGCGGGACCGGCAGACCGTCCAACGGGGGCCGGCCGGACTCGTCGGACTGCTCTGGCTGGTCCGGCGCCAGCACCGGGCCGCGTTCCTCACCTTCATCGCGGTCACCGCCGTCGCCGTGGGCCTCATGGCCTACCTGCGGGCGGACCTGATGGACTTCCTGGCCCACCAGAAGGGAGGGACCCCGACCGCGGAGAATTCGGAGTCCTTCGAAACACACGCCAACCACCTCTGGCGCATGGGCGAATACCTGGGCTATCTCCCGCTCCTGGTCGGCGTCTTCATCGGCGCCCCGCTCTTCGCCGGCGACCTGGAGACCGGCACCGCCCGGCTGGTCACCGCCCAGTCGGTCAGCCGTACGCGCTGGATCGCCACGAAGCTCGGCCTGACCGCCGCCGTGGTCGCCGCGCTCACCGGCCTGCTCTCGGCGGTGTTCGGCTGGTGGTGGAAGCCCGTCAGCCACGACGAGATCATGAGCTTCACCAGCGGCACCTTCTTCGACACCACGGGCATCGTCCCTGTGGCCCTCGCCCTCCTGGCCTTCTCGGCGGGCGCGGCGGTGGGCATGGTGCTGCGCCGCACTCTGGTGTCGATGGTGGTCACCCTGGGCGTCGTCGCGGCCGTCCAGTCCGTATGGGGCTACTTCCGGCTGGACCTCGGAACCATCGTGACCGCCGAGTCCCGCGGGAACGCGGGGTCGGACCTGCCGTCCCCCGAACTGCCTTCCGGCGCGGTGGAGATGAGCCACGGTTACCTCGCCGGTTCCGGCGAGCACCTGAGCTGGTTGACCTGCGTCGGCGAAACCGAGGACGCCGCCCGCACCTCATGCCACCAGGCAGGGGACATTGTCGGCCTGTGGATCGACTACCTGCCGATCTCCCAGATGTCCACCATGCAGTGGCTCGGCGCCGCCATCCTCCTGCCCCTCGCCGCCGCCCTGACCGCGTTCACCTTCTACCGCGGCACCAAGCAACCCCTGTAACCCGCCCACGCTCGTGGAGATGGAGGCCCTGGCCATCCACCTTCGTGAAGAATCCGTCGCGGTGGCAGTCGATTTCCCTGCCGAATGAGGACACAAGAGGATGCGCGCCCTCATCGCGTGCGCCGCAAGACGGAAGCCTTTCCGCCCGTACGAGCGGAAAGGCTTCTGACCTGCTGTTTCGCTGTGTGCCCCCGGCAGGATTCGAACCTGCGACACCCGCTTTAGGAGTTCGCTCGGAGCCCCGTCGCACGCGAACGGGCCCTGGGCGGCCGTGCTGCGAACGACCGCTCAGCACCGCTGCCGTTCGACGTCGTTGATGTCAGCTGTAGATGTCAGATCAGGGGTTCGATATCTGTTTGTCAGCGGCCCCGCGCGGTCGTGTCATGGCTTCCGCTGCGCGCCTGTCCGCTGCATGTTTTTGCTCTATGGAGGCCCGTAGCTCCCCTGGAGTCGGCCATGGAGCGCGCCGGTGGATCATGCGGTGACAGTTGGCACATATGAGGGCGAGATCGCTGAGCTTGGTCCGGCCCTCCCCTGCTTCGTGCAGCGGAACGACGTGATGGCACTCGATGTATCCGGCGCCGCGGTCACCGTAGAGTGCCTCGAAATCGAAACCGCATGCCTCACAAGCAAGCTGCCCGCCACGCTTAAGAACGGAAGCGATCTTCTTCTTGCGTAGCCCCTTGTTCCGCTCGCGGCTCCGGTGGCGGCGTAGCAGCAACCTGCCTTCGGGCGCGCTGTAGTCGTCCTCCTCCTCGGCCTCCGGGTGCAGCTGTTGGAATTCGCCTGCGGTAAGTCCGCGCCGGATGCGCTGAGCTACTTCCGCCATCTCGGCCGGCCGGGCGAGGAAGTCGTTCATGACTTCGACATCCAGTGCGTTGCCGTTCGTGGGCTTCCCCCGGTAGTCCGGATGCCGGGACGTGATGTCAACCGTTTTGCGAGCGACGCCGTTGGGGTTCCGGAACAGCTCGTTACGTAGTTCTTCAGGATGGATCGGCATGGTCTGCAGCAGTGCAGACAGCTCGATCACGCGTGGATCGTCGAACTCCAGTCGCTTCCAACCGTTGGCCATCGCCAGGGCACAGGCGAGAATGATCTCGTCCCGTGTCCAGTCGGGGCTCCGGGACGCACGGATTACGAATCCGAGTTGGGCGAGCCACCTGGCGGCGTGCGACCTGCCCCCGCTCAACTCGTCCGGCTTCAGCACTCGGCCTTGATCGAACCTATGGGCCACACCAGCGATGGCCTTCGAGTCGTACGTCCGGTCCTCGTGCAAGAGGAGATACCCGGTGGCCGGCTTGTACCCGTACTCGGACAGGAACCTGTCGCGACCCAACTCGTCATACTCCGCTATGGCCTTGAGGACACCGTCTCGGCTGATCGCACCTTTGCGCATGGCGGAAGCGTAAGGTCCGCCACTGACAGTCTGTTAGCCTCGATCTCTTGACGGTCTGCCGACGGAGTCGGCGGGCCGTTTTGCTTTCGGTGGCTGAGGGTGGGCAGGTTGACGGCCCGAGTGTCGCGTCGGGTGGGCGCCGGGTTCCACTTTCCCGGTGTGGTGGTGCGGGTCGTTGGGGGCGGTCGGTGTGGCTGGTCAGCCGGGGTTCGGGAGGATGTGGAGCCTGGCGATCGCGTGAGTGATGACGTCGGTCCAGGGCCATCGCGTGGTGAGGCGGAGCCAGCGGCGGCGGCCGGTGTTCACCAGCTGCGCGGCGGCGGAGAACAGGCGCAGGCGGAGCTTTTTGGGTTCCCAGCGGCGGGTTTGGCCGGTCAGGGCGAGCATGGGCATCCAGGCGAGGAGGTCGAGGGCGAGCGAGACGATCTCCAGCCAGATCCGGTTCTGTGCGGTGTCGTGCAGGGGGAGGTTGCGCAGTCCGGTGTCGCGGGCGTTTCGGATGCGGTCCTCGCAGCGGGCCCGTCTGCGGTGGCGTAGTTCGAGGTCGGCGAGCCGGCCGCCTTTGGTGTTGGTCGCGAAGCAGGTCGGCCGCAGTCCGTCGAGGTCGGTGAAGCGCAGCTGGGCGCCTGGGTGCGGGCGTTCCTTGCGGACGACCAGCCGCATGCCCTTGGGCCAGGTGCTCAGGTCGGGCATGTCGGTGATCTCCGCGACCCAGGCGCCGGGCCGCTCGGTGCCACCCGCGTCGTAGGCGGGTGTCCACGCCTTCTTCGGGATCTTCAGGACGGCCTGGTGGAGGGTGTCGGTGATGGTCATTCCGACGGAATACGACAGCCACCGGCCTGGCGTGGTGAGCCAGTCGAGGAAGGCGTGGGTGCCGCCTGCGGAGTCGGTGCGGATCAGGGTCTGTTGTCTCCGCCGCAGGGCTTTGGGAAGTTGGGCCAGGGCGAGCCGGGTGGTTTCGATGTGATCGGTGGCGGTGTTGGAGCCGGCGTTGCCGGGCCGCAGCAGCGCGGCCACCCGTTCCCCGGACCCGGCCCGGCCGTGGTCGACGAACGCGACGAGCGGGTGATGGCCAAAGGTCTTCTTCCAGGTCGCGGTGGCGTCCTGCTTCTCGGAGTGGGCGAGGACGAGCACGCCGTCGATGTCCACGATCACGCTGCCGTCGGCGGCCGGACCGTCCGCACCGGCCAACTCCCGGACCCGCGACCGTACTTCTGCCCGCGCCGACCGGATCGCGGTGAGTGCCTTCGGTCCGGCTGCGGCGAGAGCGTCGACGAGACGGGAGACCGTCGGATCGGAGGCCACCGGGCCGAACACATCGGGCTCGGCCCGCAGCATGCCGACGTAGGCCAGGCAGTCCCCGCCGAGCGCGACGGCCAGGGCCACATCCAGCAGGACCTTGCCCGGGTCGTGCACTGCCCGCGGCTTGCGCCACGGCGCCAGTGCAGCCGATATCGCGGTGTCCAGGCCCACTTTGCGGACCATCTCGACCAGCAGCACCGCCCCGGCCTGCGAGACCACCCCACGGCCGCCGCCCTCGACACGAACACACGGATACGACCCGCTACGCTTCTTCACCTGGAGAGTGCTTCTTTCCTCGCAGCTGACAGGACCCTCGACAAGTCCCATCGTTGCAGGTCAGCGGCACTCTCCGTTTATTTGATCAAGCCCCGGACAGGCCCACTCGCGAAAGCGCGAGGTTAGGGAGTACGCCACGGCGTGGCTGAAGGATCGCAAGTTGGCTGCTCGTTCGCATGAGCGTCATGAGTCGGTGATCCGGCTGCACCTGATGCCCACGTTCGGGAATCGCTCATTGTCCTCGATTACGACGGCACAGGTGCGGGCCTGGCGCACGGCGTGCCTCACGCGGACCGGCGAGCCGACCGTGGTCAAGGCGTACCAGATCCTGCGGGCGATCCTGAACACGGCTGTTGATGATGAGCTGATCCGCCGCAATCCGTGCCGGATCAAGGGGGCAGACAGCTACGACGTGCCTGAACGCCCTGTCCTCACCGTGGCTGAGGTATTCGCCGTGGCTGACGCCATCGCTCCGCGTTATCGGCTGCTCGTTCTGCTGGCTGCTTTCACCGGACTCCGCTTCGGTGAGCTGGCTTCGCTCCGCCTTCGGGACGTCGATACCGAGAATGCCGCGCTGATGGTCCGGCGCTCACAGGCGGAGATGCAGACGGGGGCCCTGTTCGACAAGGCGCCCAAGTCCGATGCCGGTGTCCGGCCGGTCGCCTTCCCGAACGAACTTCTGCCGGATGTGACACGCCACCTCGACGCCTACGCCGGGACTGCCCGTGATGGTCACGTCTTCCTTGGGCCGCAGGGTGGACAGCTCCGGCGGAGCAACTTCCGGGACGACTGGATCAAGGCACGGACCAAGGCGGGCATCACCGCGGACGTACACTTCCACGATCTTCGGCACACGGGGAACACGCTTGCTGCCTCCGGTGCGAGCCTGCGTGAACTGATGACCAGGATGGGCCACAGCACGCCGCGCGCGGCGCTGATCTATCAGCACATGGTCAACGGCCGTGATCGCGAGATTGCTGATCGGCTCGGCTCGATGATCCGCAAGACGCGGGGGGAAGTGGACTCTTAGCGGACTTTGTGGCACGGGTGTGGCACGGCCGCGATCATGCGAAAGGGCCAGTTCAAGAGGATCAAGCCTCTGAACTGGCCCTTAGTCGTGTGCCCCCGGCAGGATTCGAACCTGCGACACCCGCTTTAGGAGAGCGGTGCTCTATCCCCTGAGCTACGAAGGCATGGTGGGCTGCTGAGAGCCCCGCCACCGCAGACAGTGTAGCGGGTGGGGTGCGATCCGGATGGGGCGCCTGTGGGCGACTCGTCGGGCTTGTGCGCGCTCGCGCCGGCGGCGGCGAGCCGGGCGGGGGATGGAGGCGCTGCCGGACTGGTGATGCCCGCTGGTGTCTCACTGTCCGGTCGATCGTCCGCAGCAGCGATTCCTGGCTGGAGGACGCCCGCGGTCAGCTCGCGGTGTCGGCTCTCGGCTCGTGACGGGCGGCCCGGGCGGCGAGGAGACGCAGCCCCTGGTGGGACGGAGAGCCCGGTTCCGCGGTCAGGATGACGAGTTGCTGGTCGGGGTCGGTGGGACAGGCGAGGGACTCCCAGTCGAGGGACATGTCACCGGCCACGGGGTGGCGGAAGGCCTTCGTCCCCGTCGAGTGGTGGGCGACATGGTGGGCGGCCCACCATGTCCGGAACTGGGGATCCCGTTCCGACAGTTCATCGACGAGTGCGGTCAGGCGCGGATCGCCCGGATTATCGGCTGCTTCCATCCTCAGAAACGCCACGGTGTTCCGCGCGGAGCTTTCCCAGTCCACGTACAGCTCTCTGAACGCGGGATCGGTGAAGACCATCCGTACGGAATTACGGTGCTCCTCCGGGATCCGGGAGAAATCCGTCATCAAGGCGGCGGCCAGGGAATTCCAGGCGAGAATATCCATGCGGCGGCCGAGAATGAGGGCGGGGGTGTCGGTGAGATTGTCGAGGAGCCGGCGCGTCGGCGGCCGGACCTTCTGCGCGGCCTGCCGGTGTGGCCGAGTGTTTTCCTTCCCGGCAAGCTGGAGCATGTAGTCCCGCTGGTCCTCGTCCAGGCGCAGCACCCGGGCCAGGGCGAGCAGCACCGGTGCGGACGCTTCGATCCGGCCCTGCTCCAGGCGGGTGTAGTACACGGTGCTGATCGCGGCCAGCCGCGCCACCTCCTCCCTGCGCAGCCCCGGGACACGCCGCAGGGACCCGCTCTCGGGGAGACCCATCGCATGCGTGCTCAGCTCGGCGCGCCGGGCCTTGAGGAATTCACCCAGCTCGCCGAGGTGTGCGTTCCTGCTCATGTCCGTCACGGTACTGCGGAAGCCGCTCCGGCACAGCTCGGCCGGGGGGTAGAGATCCATACCCGGAACATGCGGTGCCGGTGAATGAATAGGAGGAATCCATCCGCGCGTTCTCTGTGGCCCGGTGTGGCCGGTGTTCATTTTCCGATCCTGTAACTACTGTGTGCGGGCGCTCCGGATGATTTGCTGGGGGGTACGTTTTCATACCCGGAAAGATCTCTCCCATTGTGGCCTTCGGGAGTCGATGGCACCGTTGAATCGCGTAAGCAAAGGGGGGCGGCTGCTGTGATGTGCCGTCGCTCGCCGCTCCCTTTCGTACGTTCAGAGAAGAGAAGTACCTCATGGCAACGAATCTGACCGGAACCGTCGCTCTCGTCACCGGCGCGAGCAGCGGGATCGGCGCCGCTACCGCCCGCCAACTCGCAGAGCGCGGCGCGTCCGTGGCGCTTGTGGCCCGCCGCAGGGCCCGTCTCGAAGAGCTGGCCGCCGAGATCGGGAAGGCCGGCGGCACCGCCCTCGTCGTCGAGGCGGACATCACCGATCGCAGCCAGGCCGAGGCCGCCGTGCGGCAGACCGTCGAGCGGTTCGGACGGCTGGACATCCTCGTCAACAACGCCGGTCTGATGCTCCTGGGGCCCGTCGTCGGCGCGGACGTTGAGGAGTGGGAGCGGATGCTCGCCGTCAACGTCCAGGGCCTGCTCTACACCACCCGCGCCGCCCTGCCCCACCTCCTCGAAGCCGCCGAGGACGGACCGCGCCGGGTCGCCGACATCGTCAACATCAGCTCCATCGCCGGACGCGTCGCCTGGAACGGCTACGGCGTCTACAACCTCACCAAGTTCGGTGTGAACGGCTTCACCGAAGCCCTGCGCCAGGAAGTCACCCAACGGCATGTCCGCGTCAGTGTCCTGGAGCCGGGCGGCGTCGACACCGAACTCGGTTCCCACAACGACCACAAGCCCGACGTCCGCGAAGCGATCGGCTCCTTCTACGAGCAGACCGAGGTCCTCGTCCCCGACGACATCGCCGACGGCGTCACCTACATCGTGACCCGGCCCCGGCGCGCCTCGGTCGCTGAACTCTGGATCATGCCCACCGACCAGGCCTGACGGCCGTCACGCAATACGGCCGTCACATCAAGACGGCCGTCACTCAAACAGCCACCACCTCAAGTGGCCACCACCACAAGGAGAATGAGATGAAGCACGTATCACTGGGCGGGCTCGATGTCTCGCGCATCGGCCTGGGCGCCATGACCATGGCCGGCACCTACACCACGGGCGGCGGCCTCGACGACGACGAGTCGATCCGCACCATCCACCGGGCGCTGGACCTCGGAGTCACCCACATCGACACCGCCGAGATCTACGGCCCGTTCCACAGCGAGGAAATCGTCGGCAAGGCCATCAAGGGCCGCCGCGACGATGTCGTCGTGGCGACGAAGTTCGGTCTGGTCTCCCACGCGGGCGGCGGTCCCGGCGTCACCGACAGCGGCGCCGGCAACGTGAAGGCCGCGGTCGAGGGCTCCCTCAAGCGCCTCGGCACCGACCACATCGACCTCTACTACCAGCACCGCGTCGACCCCAACACCCCCATCGAGGAGACCGTCGGCGCGCTGGCCGAGCTGGTCGCCGAGGGCAAGGTGCGCCACATCGGGCTGTCCGAGGCCGGCCCCGAGACGATCCGCCGCGCCCACGCCGTACACCCGGTCGCCGCGCTCCAGACGGAGTACTCGCTGTGGACGCGCGACGTCGAGGCCGAGATCCTGCCCCTGCTGCGCGAGCTGGGTATCGGCTTCGTGCCCTACTCGCCGCTCGGGCACGGCCTGCTGACCGGGCAGATCCGCACCGTCGACGACTTCTCCGACGACGACTGGCGCAAGACCAACCCCCGGTTCACCGGCGAGAACTTCCGGCGCAACCTGCGTATCGTCGACGAGGTCCAGGCCATCGGCGCCGAGATCGGAGCGACCCCGGCCCAGACCGCGCTGGCCTGGCTGCTGACCCGCGGCGACGACATCGCCCCCATCCCCGGCACCCGGCGGGTCTCGCGCGTCGAGGAGAACACCGCGGCCGACGGCATCGAACTCAGCGCCGCCCAGCTCGACCGTCTCAACAACCTCACCCCGGCCTCGGGCGAGCGCCACGACGAGGCGAACATGTCCAGCATCGACCGCTGAGTGACGGACCGGGACCGGCGGCGGCGAACCGCCTTGGAGGAGGACATATGACCACCATCGTCATCGTCGGAGCGGGACACGGCCTGGGAGCCGCCGTAGCCCGGCAGTTCGGCCACGGCGGCTTCGATGTCGCGCTGATCTCCCGCAGTCGCGACCGGCTCGACGCGCTGGCGGCCGACCTGACCGCGGAGGGCGTGACCGCACGCGGTTTCACCGCCGACGTACGCGATCCGGCCGCCCTGGAAGCCGCCCTGGACGCGGCAACCGCGACGCTGGGTCCGATCGAGGTGCTGCAGTACAGCCCGGTGCCGCAGCGGGAGTTCATGCGGCCGGTGCTGGAGACCGCCCCCGCCGACCTGGCGGGTCCGATCGCGTTCTCGCTCTACGGACCGGTCACCGCGGTGCGCCAGGTGCTGCCCGGGATGCGGCTTCTCGGCCGGGGCACCCTCCTCTTCGTCAACGGGGGCACCGCCGTACGTCCCCACCCCGAACGGGCCGGTACGTCGATCGCCTTCGCCGCCGAGAGCGCCTACGCCCGGATGCTCCACGACACGCTCGCCGCCGACGGCATTCACACTGGGCAGCTCATCATCCCGGGCGCGATCACGCCCGGTGACCCGCACACGGATCCCGCCGTCCTGGCCCGCACTCTGTGGGACATGCACAGCGAACGGACGGGGTTCCGGCACTACGCGCGCGACCTGGACGCGTGACCCGCCGGCGACACGGTCCTCGACGGTTCGCCACGCCACAGGGGGCTTTCCCGGGTGCGCGGAAGAACGACACGGTCTCCGGGGGCGAAGCCGGTGACCAGGTCTCCGATACGTTCGACGACTACGTTCGACGACGCTGAGACGCACGCCTGCCGTGCGTGCGGGGCGCGACCGCGGTCAAGCGGACCAGGGCGTCGTACGGTCCGGTCTCCGGCACCGGGACCTGCTGCCGGTCGGCACGGCCCTTCTCCTGGATGACGCATCCGCGTGTGGTTTCTTTCCTTCTCCCCTTTTCGGACGCGCGTTATCGTGTCGCCGGCGCGCTCATCGCCGCCGTCAGGAACGTGATCGCCCAGCGCCGGGCTGCCTCGCCCGCGGCCGGGGACGGGCCGGCCGGAGGCGCCTGGTTGTAGACCTCGACGCGGTCCACGGCCGTCACGGCGAGGATGCTCCGCATCCGGAACCGCAGCTCCTCCGGGGCGAGATCGGGCAGTGCGCGCGCGAAGGCCGTCAGGTAGCGGTCGCGGACCGTGTCCTCGGCCGGGCCGGTCCAGCTGCGTACCTCGTCGGCCGGGTCGCTGAGGATCGTCACGATCAGCCGGGACGTCCGGGCGCCGCTCGCGTCGCCGGCCGGCATTCCGTCGAACATCGGCCCGGCGAACGCCTCCACCAGTTCGGCGACCGGCGGGTCCTGCGTCCGGGCCAACAACCGGTCGAGCCCGGCGCACTGCGCCGCGTTGATGGGCTCGATCACGCGGCGGGCGACCTCGGCCATGAGCTCCGCCTTCGAGCCGAAGTGGTACGCGATGGCGGCCAGGTTCGCTCCGGCGCGGTCGGTGATCGCGCGGACCGAGGTGCCGCGGTAACCGTGCTCGGCGAAGAGGTGTTCGGCCGCGTCGAGGATCTTGGTTCGGGTGTCGGGTGCGCGGCTGTCGGGTGTGCGGCTGGCAGGTGTGCGGGTGTCGGGTGGCGCCATGTGTGCGTACTATACGGACGTTTGAATGAAACGAACGTATGAATGAGCGCTGTGCGACTGGACGCCCGACCGAGGGATGGCATGAAACTGCTCGTATACGGCGCCGGGGTTACCGGCAGCCAGTTCTCCGCCCGTCTGCACGAGGCCGGGCACGACGTCTCGCTCCTTGCCCGGGGCGAGCGCCTGGCCGCCCTGCGCCGGCACGGCGTACGGCTCGCCGAAGAGGACAGTCCGGCCGTCAGGCAGGTACCGGTGCCGATCGTCGAGCACCCGGCCGGCGGGTACGACCTGATCGCCGTTCTCGTCCGTACCCATCAGGTGGACGCGGTGCTCGAGTCGCTCGACGGTGTCGAGGGCGACGTACTGTTCCTGCTCAACTGGGCCGCAGGCGCAGGGTCGTTGGGTGCCGCGATCGGTCACGAGCGGGTACTGCTCGGCTTCCCCACGGTCGGCGGCACGATGGACGGCGATGTGGTCCGCCACCGCGCGGCCAACGCCATGACCCGCCGGGTCGCGATGCCGATCGGCGAACC
This sequence comes from Streptomyces sp. NPDC093109, assembly GCF_040701725.1. NCBI lineage: Bacteria > Bacillati > Actinomycetota > Actinomycetes > Kitasatosporales > Streptomycetaceae > Streptomyces > Streptomyces sp. NPDC093109. The sequence continues at coordinate 36,532 of NZ_JBFBEZ010000026.1, read as the reverse complement.
CGACGGCCGTACCACCCCGCGACTGGAGCGGACCGTACGGACGTTCCGCGCCATCGGGTTCAACGCCAAGCCCGAGCCGCGGATGGATGCCTGGCTCATGACGCACGCCGCGTTCGAGGTGCCCCTCGGGCAGGCGGTCCGCGCGGCAGGCGGCCCGGTGGCGCTCGCCGACGATCCGGACGCGGTCCGCGGCATGCTCCGCCTCATGCGGCAGAACCTGGCCGCCCTGCCGACGCCGCCGGTCCCTCGCGGGTTCGCCGCGTTGCGGACTCTGCCGGAAGGGCTCCTCGTGGCCGGGCTCCGGCGCTTCCTGCGGAGCTCGACGGCCGTACACAGCGGACTCAGCGACGCCTCACCCGCGACGGCGGCCGAACTCGGGCGGCTGGCCGAACAGATCGCTGCCCGGACGGGGGCCCGGTAAGCGGCCTGGGAACACCATCGAGCAAGACCGGTAACCGTGACATCAGGGCTCCCGCCGAACTCGGTGCTCTTCGGGCGGCGGAGTCGTGAGATTCGCTTCGATCCGGGCCAGTACCCGCATGGCCTGGCCGGCCCGGGTGGCGCTGACGACGATGGCCCGGCGGCTGTCGGGGGAGGGTTTGCGGGTGACGAAGCCGGACTGCTCCGCGGACGGCGGCGGGCTGCGGCGGACCGCGACGCGGGCGCGCGGCTGCGGGCCCGCCCATCTGGGCAGGCCCGGCCGGTCCCACGTCGCCACCCTCGCCGGAGGTCCGGAGGTCCGGAGGTGCGGCCCGCGGTGCTCAGATCTGGTTCAGGCCGCCGTCGACGTACAGGCTCGAACCGGTGATGAAGCTGCTCTGCCCGGAGGCGAGGAAGACCACGGCGGCGGCGATCTCCTCCGGGCGCCCGAGCCGGCCCAGCGGCACCTGCGAGGCCAGGTGCTCCCTGAAGCCGGCGGCCTGCTCGGGGGTGGGAGCGAGTGCCGACAGGCCGGGGGTGTCGGTCGGGCCCGGCGTGACGGTGTTGACCCGGATGCCGCGGCCCTTGAGTTCGTTGGCCCAGGTGCGAGCGAACGACCGGGTGGCCGCCTTGGACGCCGCGTACGCGCCGAACGCCTCCGTACCGGAGTCCACGTTGGTGGAGCCGTTCAGGATCACCGAGGCGCCGTCGTTCAGGAGCGGCAGCGCCTTCTGGACGGTGAACAGTGTGCCCCGGACGTTGATGCCGAAGAGGGCGTCGAAGTGCTGTTCGGTGCTCTGCTCCAGCGTCGCGAACTCGGCGACGGAGGCGTTCGCGAACAGGACGTCGAGGCCCTGCCCCCGGCCGCGGATCGTGTCGTAGAGCCGGTCCAGGTCGGCCAGGTCGGAGATGTCGCCGATCACCGCGGTGGCCGACGGCCCGATCGCCTCGACGGCCGCGTCCAGCTCGGTCTTGCGCCGGCCGGTGATGAACACATGCGCACCCTCGGCCGCCAGTCGTACGGCACTGGCCAGGCCGATTCCGCCGCCGCCGCCGGTGACGAGCGCGGTCTTTCCCTCAAACAGTCCCATGTGAACAACCTCCGATAACTTCCGCATCGATCGATGCGGAAGTTGAACGCTAGCACTTCCGTAGCGATCGATGCGGAAGGGGTAGACTGCGGGGCGTGGAGACGAGAAAGAGCGGCCCGATCGGACGACCGCGAGGATTCGACGCCGACGCGGCTCTTGAGCGCGCTGTGCTGGTCTTCTGGGAGCACGGCTACGAGGGGGCCAGCCTGGCCACCCTGACCGACGCGATGGGCATCTCCACCACCAGCATGTACGCGACCTTCGGCAACAAGGAGGAGCTGTTCCGCAAGGCGCTGGAGCGCTACACCGAAGGCCCGGGCGCCTACCTGGCCCGCGCCCTGGAGGAGCCGACCGCCCTCGACGCCGCCACCGCGATCCTGACCGGCACGGTGCGGACCACCACCCGCCCGGCCCACCCGCAGGGGTGCCTGGGCGTCCAAGGGGCCCTGGCTGCCAGCGACTCGGGGCGCGGAGTCCGCGATCTCCTCGCAGCCTGGCGCAACAACGGCTGCGCCTCCGTCCGGGAGCGGTTCCGGCGAGCCGTCGACGAGGGCGACCTGCCTCCGGGCGCCGATCCGGCGCTCCTGGCCCGCTACATCACGACCTTGGCGTTCGGCATCGCCGTGCAGGCCGCGAGCGGTATCGGCCGCGATGAACTCCAGGAGATGGCGGACGCCGCCCTGCGGAACTGGCCGCTCTCCTGAGAGGCGCGCTGTTCTGTCTCATGTGCTCCTATGGCTTGCTCCTACGGTCTGCCGTGCTCCGCGACTGCCACCGCTGGTCTGCCGTGCTCCGCGACTGCCACCGCATTCACCCACGATCGCGGTGGCCGCCGTCCCGCTCAGGAGCCGGTCACCATACGCAGGGGAGCTCCACGTCGATCACTGTCGGGCCGCCCTGGGGGCTGGTTACGGTGACCGTTCCGTCGAGGGCGGCGACGCGGCGGCGCATGCCCACCAGGCCGGAGCCGCCCGTCTCGTCGGCGCCGCCCCGGCCCTCGTCGCGGACCATGACCACCAGCCCGGTGCGGGTGCCGGCCAGCCAGACCTCGGCGGTGTCGGACCCGCTGTACTTGGCCGCGTTCGTCAGTGCCTCGGCCACGACGAAGTACGCCGCCGCCTCGACCGCCGCCGGCACGCGGGCGCCGCTCTCGGCACCGTCCTCCAGACCCTGCACCTGTACGGTCACGTCGAGCCCGCTGCTCGCGGCCAGCGCCCGCACCGCGCCGGCGAGGCCGCGGTCGGTGAGGATCGGCGGGTGGATGCCGCGTACGACGTGCCGCAGCTCGGTCAGCGCCTCCTCGGCCTGGTGCTGCGCGTCGTCGAGCAGCCGGCGCGCGCCGTCCGGGTCGCGGTCGTACGCGCGTTTCGCCAGCCCGATCCGCATGGACAGCGATACGAGCCTGGCCTGCGTACCGTCGTGCAAGTCCCGCTCGATACGGCGCAGTTCGGCGCCGTGCGCGGCGATCGCGCCGGCCCGGGTGGCGGTCAGCTCCTCGACGCGCTCGGCGAGCAGCGCGCTGGGTGAGGGCTTGAGCAGGGCGGTCGACCATGCGGCGTCGAGGTCCGCGAGCCGGCTGATCAGCGGCAGGACGACCGCGTCCCGGCGCAGCAGTCCGCACAGCACGCCGTCGACGAGCAGCCCCACCAGCCACAGGGGCACCGCCAACAGCAGCAGCAGACCGTAGACGTAGTAGGCCGCCATCCACCGCAGATCCTTGCGCGTACCGGGGTCGCGGACCGCCGTGCGCAGCCGCTCCCTGAGCGGACCCGTCAGGGGCGCGTACGCCTCGGGGATCTTCCTCCCCGTCCACGCCTCCACCTGGGTCCGCTTCGCGCCCGCCACCCGGCGCAGCAGGAGGACCGCCTCGGGCAGTATCCCGGCACCCACCACCGTCACGGTGGCGGCGGCCGAGAACAGCAGCACGGTGACGAACAGGTACGAGAAGAAGCCCAGGGCCGTGGCCCCCGCGAGCTGCACTGTGGCCCGAGCCGCCTGTCGCACTGTTTTTCGCATGCTGACCAGGCTAATTCCTGGCTCCGCCCCGGGGCGGGAGAGCGGGCACCCGACTCGGGGTGTAGCCCGCTACACCATGAGTTCGGGAGCGGCACTCCTCGTTCCGGCGGGCGGGCGACGGCATCGTTGAACCCAGCGGATCTCCGAGGTTCGCCGAGGCCCCAAGGCTCACCGAGGCCCACCACCGTTCAGCGCGCCGGAAGGAAATCCCATGAAGTCGCTCCTCTCGTCGCATCCGGGGACGGATCTCGTGGAGCGGCCCATGGCGCGTACGGAGACCGGGCGGGACGGCGTCCAGCGGACCCCGGCCCCCATAGCCGCCCCGGCCGCCGCTCCCGGACCGCTCGCCTCCTTCGCCCGGTTCGTCCTGCTCGGCGGCGGCGTCGGTGTCGCCTCCAGCTTCGCCGTCACCTCGCTCGCCGGGATGATGCCCTGGGCCGTGTCGAACGCGCTGGTCACGGTCGCCTCCACGGTCCTGTGCACGGAGCTGCACGCCCGCTTCACCTTCGGGGCCGGGCGGCGCGCCGGATGGCGGCAGCATCTTCAGTCGGCGGGGTCGGCTTCGGCCGCCTACGCGGTGACCACCCTCGCGATGCTCATCCTTCACATCGTGCAGCCGTCGGCCGGAACGCTGCGCGAGCAGGCCGTCTACCTCAGCGCCTCCGCACTCGCCGGCATCGGACGCTTCCTGGTCCTGCGCCTGTACGTCTTCGCCGCCGGCCGGAACCGGGCCCCGGAGCGGGCCAAGGGGCGGGCCAAGCGCGTGACGGTGTCCCCGTCCATCCCGGCGCAGCGGCCCGTTCGCCCCATGGCGACGGCCCGGACGCTCGCGCGCATGGCGTAGAGCAGCCCCCCAGCCCACAGCCACCAGCCCCAACCGCCCAGCCTCGCAGCCCCCTCAGCCCCTCGTCGGGCGGAGGGGGCTGCTCGCTGTGCGCGGTGCTCACGCCCGTCCCCGCCCGTCCTGCCTGTCCCACCCGTCCCGCCCGGGACGGCATGGCATGCCCCGGCCGGGAGGACCGTACGGTAATGCTCCCGCGCGTCACCGCACTCAGGGCGGCGCTGCGCGAGGGCTACGAGCGCGAGTACGAGCCCGAGTACGAGCCCGAGCCCGAGCCCATGCGCGACCGGACAGCCGTACGGAAGGCCGTCGCGGCGAGGCCACGACGGCCGGTGGGCTGAGCGAGCGGTGGACGCAGGTGGACGCAGGTGGACGCAGGTGGGCGCCGGCGGACGCAGGCGGATGTAGGCGTACGCCGGTGGACCGCCCCGGAACGCCCGAGGGCCCGGCGGCGAGCAGAACGCGCTCGCCGCCGGGCCTGGGTTCTCGCCGTTCCCCGTCCCCACGGGTCGGGCGAGAGCGGGGCCGATACCGCCATGGCGGCCCCGGGTCTGGGAGGTGTCAGTGACCGGTCAGGACCAGTTCGGGGTTGTCCTGGTCGGCGGCCGGCGCCGTGGGGGCCGGGTGCTTGCGGCTGATGGCCTCTCCCTCGACGTCGATGCTGGGGAGGAGCCGGTCCAGCCAGCGGGGCAGGCGCCAGGCGCGGTCGCCGAGGAGGGCGAGGACGGCGGGCACGATGGCCATGCGGACGATGAAGGCGTCGAAGAGGACGGCGACGGCGAGACCGAAGCCGATCATCTTGATCATGGACTCGCTCGCGCCGATGAATCCGGAGAAGACCGCCACCATGATCAGACCGGCGGCGACGACCACCCGGCCGCTGGTGCGGAACCCGGAGACGATCGCCTCCGCGGGCCGCTCACCGTGGACGTATGCCTCGCGGATACGGGAGACCAGGAAGACCTCGTAGTCCATGGCGAGTCCGAAGACGATGCCCACCAGGAAGATCGGCATCATGCTCATGATCGGGCCGGTCTGTTCGACGCCGAGGAGGCTCGCGCCGTGGCCGTTCTGGAAGACGGTGACGACCACACCGAGGGCGGCCAGGACGGAGAGCAGATAGCCCAGGGCGGCCTTCAGAGGCACCAGGAGGGAGCGGAAGACCAGCATGAGCAGGACGATCGCGAGCCCGACCACAACGATGAGGTAGGGGATCAGGGCGTCCTGGAACTTCTTCGCGACGTCGATGTTCATCGCGGTGCTGCCGGTGACCTCGTACGTGGCGCCGGCCTCGGCCTCGATGCCGCCGCGTTCGGCGCGGATCGACTTGACCAGGTCGATGGTCTTGGAGTCGGTGGGGCTGGTGGAAGGGGTCGCGGTGATGATCGCCGCGTCGCTCTCCTTGTTGAACTGCGCCGGTGAGACGGAGACGACCCCGTTCGTGTCGGCGATGCGCTTGCTGATGGTGGCGGCGGCGGCCTTCGGGTCGTCCGATCCCTTGGTGTCGATGACGATCATCAGCGGGCCGTTGAAGCCGGGGCCGAAGCCGTCGGCCAGCGCGTCGTAGGCACGGCGTTCGGTGGCGGAGGTGGGCTTGGCCTCGTCGCCCGGCATACCGAGCTGGAGGTCGGCGGCCGGGACGGCGAGTGCGCCGAGGCCCACGACACCGAGGATGAGGATGGGCAGGGGGTGGCGTACGACCGCGCTCGCCCAGCGGCTGCTGGCGTTCTTGACGTTGCCCGCGCTGTCGGTCTTGGTACGGCGGGGCTTCTTGCCCTTGCGGACCCGGCGGGAGAGGACGGCGTTGGGCCAGAAGCCGAGCAGGGCGGGGACCAGGGTCAGGCAGATGAGGACGGAGACGACGACGGCACCTGCGGCCGTGAGACCCATCTTGGTGAGCATCGGAATGCCCACCACGGTCAGTCCGGCCAGCGCGATGACGACGGTCAGACCGGCGAAGACGACGGCGGATCCGGCCGTACCGACGGCCATCGCCGTGGCTTCCCGTGGCGTACGTCCCTTGCCGCGTTCCTCCCGGTAGCGGGAGACGACGAACAGGGCGTAGTCGATGCCGCAGGCGAGGCCGAGCATGGAGGCGAGGGTGCCGCTGGTGAGGGAGAGGCCGAAGGTGCTGCCGAGGGCGATGATGGCGGTCATGCTGACGGCGACGCCGATGACGGCGGTCAGCAGCGGCAGCCCGGCCGCGGCCATGGACCCGAAGGTGATCAGCAGGACCACCGCCGCGATCGCGATGCCGATGATCTCGGCGGAGCCGCCCGCGGCGGGCTGGGTGGCCAGGGCGTCGCCGCCTATCTCGACGGTCAGCCCCGCCTTGCGGGCCTGGTCGACGGCCTGCTCCAGGTGCTCCTTGCCCGCGTCGGTCAGATCACCGGCGACTTCCTTGAAGGAGACGGTGGCGTACGCGGTGGAGCCGTCCGCGCTGACCGCCTTCGCCTGGAACGGATCGACCGCCCCGGCGACCTGCGGGCCGTCCGCGGCGTCCTTGACCAGCTCCTCGATGACCGCCTTGTTCTTCGCGGCGGTGACCTTCTCACCGTTCGGCGCGATGAAGACGATCCTGGCACTCGCCCCGTCCGCCCCTGACCCGGGGAAACGCTCGTCGAGGAGGTCGAACGCCTTCTGCGACTCGATGCCCGGCATCGCGAACCCGTCGTCGGGCGCCTCCGGAGCCTGCGTCGCGGCGAAGCCGACAGCGCCGAGCACGGCCACCCACAGCAGAGTGACGAACCATCGCCACCTGAATGAGATACGACCCACGTGATACAGGAAAGTTGCCATGGCGGTCAGGAGCCTCCACATCGGCGGAACACGAACAGGGGAAAGCGGAGCGGAAAAGACGGAGAGAGAGGCTCGTTCCGTCCGCCTCGGCCAGGGCCGGGGACGGCGCGCCTCATCGGTCTCCACGATTCCGTTCCGCGGGCTCCGCCACGAGGGACCACCCTCCCGAACCCGGGGTGTAGCCAGCTACACCCCGTGAGGGGGGCAGGGGCGGGGTCAGACAGAGGTCGGACACGGGTCAGGGACGGGCGAAGCCCGTCTGGTACGCGACGACGACGAGCTGCGCCCTGTCGCGCGCGCCCAGCTTGGTCATGATGCGGTTGACGTGCGTCTTCGCCGTGTGGGGCGATACGTACAGCCGCTGCGCGATGTCGTCGTTGGACAGGCCGGCGGCGACCAGACCCAGCACCTCGCGCTCGCGTCCGGTGAGCCGGTCCATGCCGGGCGGTGCCGGGCTCGGCGGTACGGGCCCGGGCGCGGTCAGGTAGTGGGCGATGAGCGCTCGGGTGGCCTTGGGCGACAGCAGCTCCTCGCCGAGGGCCACGGTACGGATCCCGTCGAGCAGGACGGCCGGCTTGACCCCTTTCCCGAGGAAGCCGCCGGCGCCGCCGCGCAGCGCCTCGAAGACGTACTCGTCGGCCTCAAACGTGGTGAGGATCAGCACCCGTACGCCGCCCAGCGCGCTGTCGGCGCCGATGATCCGGGTGGCTTCCAGGCCGTCCATGTCGGGCATGCGGATGTCCATGAGCACGACATCCGGGCGGGTGGCGCGGGTCAGGGCGACGGCCTCGTGGCCCGTACCCGCCTCGCCGACCACCTCCAGATCGGGTTCCGCCTCGATGAGCATGCGGAATCCGGCGCGGATCACCAGTTGGTCGTCGACGACGAGTACGCGGATGGTCATGCCGGATTCGCTCCTTCTGTCGTGGTTTCGGTGCCGGCGCTGGCCGCGGGCAGCAGAAGCCTTACGTGGAGCAGGAACGTGCCGTCGGGCTCCGGCCCGGCGGACAGGAAACCGCCGGTCGCGCGGGCGCGTTCCCGCATCCCGGTCAGTCCGAGTCCGAGTCCGAGTCCGGTGCCGGTTCTGGCCGGCCCCGCGCGCATCGCGTTGCGTACGGTGATGTCCAACGCGCCCGGACCGTACTCCAGCAGCAGCCCCGCCGCCGGTTCGCGGCCGTGCTTGTGCGCGTTGGTCAGCCCCTCCTGGATGATCCGGTACGCGGCCAGATCCGTGGCGGGCGGCAGTTGCCGGGGCTCCCCGGCGATCCTCTGCCGGACGGCGAGACCGACCGAGGTGAACGATTCGAGGAGCCGGCCCAGCCTGGACAGGCCGGGGAGGGGCTCGGTCGGCATGGTCTCGTCGCCGGACTGCCGTAGTACGTAAAGGAGTTGGCCGAGTTCGTCGAGCACCGCGCTGCCCGCCTCGTGAATGTGGCCCAGCGCGACCTCCACCTTGTCGGGCCGGGTGCGCGCGAGGTGGCCGGCGACTCCGGCCTGCACGTTGATCAGCGCGATGTGGTGGGCGATCACATCATGCAACTCCCTGGCGATCCGCAGCCGTTCCTCCGCGACCCGGCGGCGGGCCTCCTCCTCCAGGGTCGCCTCGGCGCGTTCGGCCCGTTCCTCCGCCGCGGTGACGTAGCTGCGCCAGGTGCGCACACTGAAGCCGACGGCCGCCGCCATCCCGACGAACGCCACCACCCCGAAGGTCTCCCCGCTGAGGGCCGAGCCCGCGGCATGGGCGTTGGCCGCGTAGAGGGCGCCGGCCGTGGCGGCGGTGGCGGTGATCGCGGGCCACCGGCGGGAGGTGGCCGTGACGGTGCAGAGCGCGATCATCGCGGTGGTCTGGAGGAGGTGCGCGGTCGTGGTCGCGGCCCCGACCGCCGCCACCGCGCCCGGCAGCGCCAGCGCCAGTACGGTCAGCGGCGCCCGGCGCCGGGCGAGCAGCAGCAGGAACGTCACACCGGCGGCCATCGCGTGGCGGCCCGAGGGCCCCCGCCCGGCCGCGCCCAGCGTCTCCAGCGCCGTGCCCGCGCCCGCGATCACGGCCGCGAGGGCCGCGTCCCACAGGCGCGGGTGAGCCCCGACCGCCCCGACCACCCGCCGCAGGAACACCGTGCCCTTCCCGGCCCCGGCCCCGGCGTACGACGTCACGGCCCCGGCGCGACCGCGTCCGTCAGTCACGCATCGCGCCGCTTCAGCAGCGCCGCCGCGCCCGCCATGAGGACGACGAGGTAGCAGCCGAAGACCAGGAGCCCGGTCCACGGCGCCAGCGCGTCGCCCACGCCCGCGCCGCCCGTCTGCTCGGTGATGAACGACTGCGCGGCGTTCATCGGCAGATACGGGAAGACGGCGTCGCTGATGCTCCCGGGCAGCAGCCGCAGCACGCTCGGCACCAGGAACAGCACGCCGACCACCGCGGTGATCGCGCCCGCCGTGTTGCGCAGCATGCTGCCCGCCGCCAGTCCGACCAGCCCGCCGCCAGTCCGACCAGCCCGGCGCCGGTCAGATAGACGGCCGCGCCGATGACCGCCCGGAAGGCTCCGGGGTCGGCCAGCGAGGCGCCGTCGAGACCGCGGGAGGCCAGGATGGCCTGCCCGGCGAGGAACGACACCATGCTCGCGGCGAACGTGAACGCGAAGCTTCCCGCGGTGAAGACCGCCGCCTTCGCCCACAGCACCGGCAGCCGGGCCGGCACCGCGGAGAGCGTGGAGCGGATGGTGCCGGTCGCGTACTCGCCGGTGGCCATGAGCACCCCGACCACCGCCGTGGCCAGCGCGGCCATCGTGACCCCGTAGAGGCTGTTCCACGTCGGATCCCGCAACGCCGGGCCGCTTCCGCCGTCACCCTCCACGACCAGGGAGGACACCAGGCCGAGGGCCACCGTGACCAGCGCCGCGACGGAGAGGGTGGCGAAGCTGGAGCGCAGCGACCAGAACTTGATCCACTCCATCCCTGATCTTGCGTGGGTATCCTCGGCTTCGGCCGGGGAGGGAAACGCATCCTCGTCCCGGTGGCGCGTGGCGCCGGAGTTCGCTCCGTCTCTGTTTTGACGGTCAGACAGGCCGCTTCTGGTCCTCGATGTACTGGCGGATCACGGTCAGTGGTGCGCCGCCGCAGGAGCTGGCGAAGTAGGAGCGTGACCAGAACGCTGAGCCCGTCCCGATGTGGTTTATCCGGCCGGTGTACTCGGCCCGCAGGTAGCGGGAGCTGACGCCCTTGAGGCTGTTGATCAGCTTGGACAGGGCGATCTTCGGAGGGTAGTGCACGAGCAGGTGGACGTGGTCGGCTTCGCCGTTGAACTCGCGCAGTTCCACTTCGAAGCTGGTGCAGACCTCCCGCATGATCTCTTCGCAGCGCTTGAGCATGGTGTTGTCGAAGACATCGCGCCGGTATTTGGTGACGAACACCAAGTGAGCGTGCAAGGTGTAGGTGACGTGGCGTCCACTACGGATATCAGGGTTTGATTCCCAGCGCGGTGACATACGCCAAGCGTAGTATCTTCTTTGAAGCCGACCAGGAAGCGGGGTGGGCCGGATGATCCGTGCGTACAAGTTCCTCATGCGGCCCACCGTTCGTCAGACGGCCGCGCTCGGCGAGATGCTGCGGGATCACTGCTCGCTCTGTGCGACGTGAAGTCGCTTGGATGTAGTAATCGAAATAGGTGAAAGATAACGGTTTCGGACAGTGTGCACAGTCCGATCCCCACGATCAACTGCGGAGGTGGCAACGCCTCGGTGGGAAGCAGATCGTAAAAGTCCAAGGCCATCCTGTCCGTCAGGAAGGAACAGGCGAGGGGAAGGCCGGACGGGTGAGCGAAAGCGAACCTCCAATAAACTTCGTAACAGTGGGCTCTCGTCAGACGGGACGAAACGGAGAGACGGGTCTAGATCCTATGAGGATCAGAGGAAGTCAGCTCTAGAGTGAGCAGGCTATACGCACACCCTCGACCCCGGAGGATAAGAGGCACCCACCCCGGCCGCATCTACTCCATGCGGAACACGGAAACCCTGCCTCCTTCCAGCAAAAGCTGGTAGGGAGATCGAGAGGTCAACCGATGAGGTGGCAGGAAAGGAAGATCCAAGAAGCGAAGGGCGACCGCTGAAAAGCAACAGGAAAACCGGGGCCCAGGTACACCGCCTGCCCGGCAATAACTGGTCGCATACGCGACACATGTCGCGCCCCGCAAGGGGGCTGACGTGGATCTGGTGACACACGGTACTGAAGATTGCAAGGCCAACAGAACCTGAGGACAAGTTAGACACGGAGGGGAAGATGACCACGATAAGCACCACCGAGGTCGACGACGCCCTCGCGGTGAACGGACCGAGGGACGAGGAGTTGAAGTGGGACCAGGTTGACTGGGCTCGCGTCAACGAACGAGTACAGCGGCTGAGGCAGCGGATCTACCGGGCTACGGAAACAGGCAATTACAAGCAAGTGAGAAACTTGCAGAAGCTCATGTTGCGCAGCTACGACAACACGCTGGTAAGCGTGCGTCGGGTCACGCAGGTGAGCAAAGGGCGCAAGACTGCGGGCGTGGATGGGAGAACCGCTCTCTCAAACGCGAAACGCATGAAGCTGGTAGGGGAGATTCATTCTGCTACACAGCTTTGGCGGACCCGACCGGTCAGGCGCGTGTACATCCCGAAGGCCAACGGACGACAGCGACCACTGGGCATCCCGACGATCACGGACCGAGCTAATCAGGCACGGGCCAAGAACGCTCTGGAACCCGAGTGGGAGGTCAAATTCGACAGGAGATCGTACGGGTTCAGGCCCGGACGTGGGGCCCACGACGCCATTCAGGCGATCTGGATCACCACGAGCACCAGGGCAGGCAAAGCGCCCTCCCGGCGCTGGGTGCTGGACGCCGACCTTGCGTCGGCGTTTGACCGAATCGATCACTCCCACCTCATGGCCAGCATTGGCAACTTCCCCGGCAAGGGAATGATCCAACGGTGGCTTAAGGCCGGAGTCCTGGAGAATGGGCGGATCGCCCACACTGATGAGGGCACACCTCAAGGTGGGGTAATCAGCCCTCTACTGTTGAACGTCGCGCTCAACGGAATGGAGCAGGCAGCCGGGTGCGTATACGACAGTCGCGGCAGCGCGGCCAAAGGCACCCCAGTCCTGGTGAGGTACGCAGACGATTTTGTGGTCATCTCGGAAACAGAAGAGGGTGCGCACCAAGCCAGGAGGAAGCTGGCGGAATGGCTGCACCCAAGAGGGCTGCACTTCAACGAGGAGAAGACGAAGGTCAGACACCTCAGTGAAGGGTTCAACTTCTTGGGCTTCACCATTCGAAGGTACCCAGAGAACAAGCGGGGCCAAGCCGCAACTCTGGTAACCCCCAGCAAAGAGGCTGCCGTTAGGGCCCGAGCGAGGATCAGGGACGAGATCAAGAAACTGCACGGCGCAAATGCGGCCGCGCTCATCTCGGCCCTCAATCCCTACATCAGGGGATGGTCCACGTACTACAGGGGCGCATCATCCTCGGAGACCTTCGCCGAACTCGACCACTACATGTGGAAATGCACATACAGATGGGCGAGAAGGATGCACGGCAACAAGGGGAAGAAGTGGGTGGCGCGCAGGTACTACGGGAAGGTGTCCGGGCGGAACGACAAGTGGATGCTCAAAGACCCAAGTGGGAAAGGGCATCTGCTGCGGTTCGCACACACCAAGATCGTCAGACATGTCAAGGTCAAGGGAAATCACTCACCCGATAACCCAGACCTCAAGACGTACTGGGAAAGCCGCAGGAAGAGGAAAGAACCGCCGCGCATGACGGCCTCTAAGGTCTACCTCGCGGCCCGGCAGAAGGGGCTGTGCCCACTCTGCTGGTTGGACCTCATCCAAGGAGCCGAGTATGAACCGGACAACGTCCGGGGCTGGGTGGACTGGTTCGAAGCGAAAGGCGAAACGCTCGACGTGGACCACCTGGTACGACGAAGCGAAGGCGGCAGCGATCATCCGAGTAACCTCCGGCTCGTACACGCCGACTGCCACGATCTGCGTCACGCAGGAGACGGCAGAAGGCCCGGAAAGAAGCCTGTAGAAGCTGCATGATGTTGCTTGAGCCGTGTGCGGTGAAAGTCGCAAGCACGGTTCTGAGGGGGGCTCCGTCCCAGTAATGGGCGGGGCCTACCCGACACAACGGAGCCTTGCAGGAACGCCGCGACGCCTACCGGCACGCCTCGAGGACGAGCGTCACGTACGGGCAGCAGTCCGCGCAGCTCAAGGACATCCGGGCGTTCGACCCGGAACGTCAGGGTCGCTGGTCGTTCTCGTCGCAGCAGGCGACGTTGCGCCGTCTGGACAAGGCGTTCGCCGCGTTCTTCCGCCGGGTCAAGTCCGGCGAGACGCCGGGCTGCCCCCGTTTCCGGGGCGTCAACCGGTTCGGCACCGTCGACTTCCCCAAGGACGGCGACGGCTGCCGCTGGGACTCCACCCCGCACGACCCGGTCACCCGTGTCCGCTTCCAAGGCGTCGGGCATGTCAAGGTCAACCAGCACCGGCCCGTGGCCGGCAAGGTCGGGACCGTCTCCGTCAAGCGCGAAGGCAAGCGCTGGTACGTGATCCTGACCGCCGAGCAGTCCCAGCCGGAGCCGCTGCCCGCGACCGGCAGCGTGGTCGGCATCGACATGGGCATAGCCAACTTCCTTGCCGACTCCAACGGCGAGTTCGCGCCCAACCCGCGCCACGGCCGCCGCGCCGCCGCGAAACTTCAAGCCGCACAGCGGGCACTGTCCCGCTTCCCCCGGGTGCGCCGCGACAAGCGCACCAAGAACCACCAGCGGGCCGTTCAGAAGGTCGCCGACCTGCACCGTAAGGTCCGGCGCCAACGCCTCGACCACGCACACAAGACCGCCCTCGACCTCGTGCGCGAACACGACTTCATCGCGCACGAAGACCTCAAGATCCGCAATATGGTCAAGGCTCCCGCCCCGAAGCCGGACCCCACTGCCCCGGGCAGTTTCCTGCCGAACGGGGCCGCCTCCAAGGCCGGACTCAACCACTCGATCTCGGATGCCGGATGGGGGGTGTTCCTGACGATCCTGCACGCCAAGGCTGAAAGCGCCGGACGGGAAGTGATCGCCGTGGACCCCCGCAACACCTCCCGCACCTGCCCCGAATGCGGGCACGTCGCAGCGGAGAACCGGCCCACACAGGAGAAGTTCCACTGTCAGAACTGCGACCACCAGACGCACGCTGACACCGTGGGCGCGCTCAACGTTCTACGGGCCGGGCTGGTCCGTCGCAAAGCCCAACCGGCATAGCGAGAAGCCCCCTCGTTCACGAGGGGGAGGAGTCACCTGGAAGTAGTGGTCCATCACCGAGATCCAGCCGACCCCGGCCGTCTCGGCGGCGGCGCCGACCGCCGCCAGTTCGGGACCGGGACCGCCCGGCCCCTTCGCGTCGTCGAATCCGACGATGTTCATGCCCAGTCGCATGTACGTCTCCTCCTCGCTGCGGGCCGCGACGGTGCGCGGCGCACTGATCAGGCTTGGTCGGTGGTGGCGTTGGCGCTGGTGGTGGGGCGGACGGCCGAGCGGGCCAGTGCCGCGACCCGGTCGGCGGCGACCGGGGTGCCGGGCGTCCGGACGTACCAGCCGTACATCTCCTCCTGGCTCAGCTCCTGCTCGGGCTTCGCGGTGAAGTACGGGTCGACATAGACCGGGGTGCCCGGCTGGCTGCGCCAGCTGTCGGCGAGCGTGCCGATGTCCACCGCGTCGTAGCCGAGCAGGTCCAGCAGCGCCGTGGCCTCGGCCTTGGCCACCGCGTCGTCACCGGCGATCGGCAGGGCGCTGCGGTCGGTGGCGCCGGCGGGCCGGGCCAGGGTGAACAGCCGGACGAAGTCGATGTTGTTGAACGCCTTGACGACCTTCGACTCGGCGAGGTGCCGCTGCACCAGCGCACTGGAGGTCAGCCCGGCCGGCGCGCCCTCGTCCAGCGCGGCGATGGGGCCGAAGCGGTCCGGGTAGTAGTTCATCGTGTCGATGACGGTCTTGCCGGCCGACGCGGCGGCGGGCAGCTGCTCGTGGGCGCCCAGCAGGATCGTCGCCACCACCAGGTCACCGGCCTCGGCGGCCTCGACGGGCGTGGCCGCGCGCGCCCGGGGGCCGAGTTCGGCGACCAGGTCCGCGAGGGTCTCGGGGCCGCGGGAGTTGCTGAGTACGACGTCCAGGCCGGCGGCGACGGCGAGGCGGGCCAGCGCGCTGCCGATGTTGCCGGCGCCGATGAGTCCGAGGGTCTTGGTCATGGCTTCATGTCTCCATTTTCGAAAGGGAGTTATGGGGGTGGAGCTGCGGGAGAGGGGCGGGTGTCAGGCGCGCAGGCTCACGCCGCCGTCGATCGACCACGCCTGGCCGTTGATCCAGGCCGCGTCGTCGGAGAACAGGAAGGCGGCGGCGCCGGCCAGGTCGGCGGGATCGCCCAGCCGCGGACTGCGTCCGGCGTCCAGCGCGTGGGCCGGCTGCCCCTCGTCGAAGTTCCGCACCAGCTGCTCGCTCAGGACCAGCCCGGGGGCCAGCACATTGCAGCGGATGCCCTCCTTGCCCTTCAGACCTCTCATGTGTCCTCCTTCGTTCGTCGCTCTTCGTTACTCAGCTTCATGACCGAGTTGTTGCCGCAGGCATGGCTCAATGGCGATAATTGACACTCGGTGTCACAGTAGCGTCCGAAGCTCATACATGCGAGCCAGGGTCGATCGAGGGGTAGGATTCGCGAGGTGAACGGACCGCGTACGAGAACGAGAGACATCGCCCGCGCCGCCGTGCGGTCCGAGCTGGCACAGGTGGCCTACGACCTGATCCGCCGCGAGGGCTTCGACAAGGTGACCGTCAGCGATCTGGCCGCGGCGGCGGGAGTGTCCCGCAGCACCTTCCTGCGGTACTTCGGTACGAAGGAGGACGCCGTCCTCGGTGCCGTCGACGCACAGGGTGAACAGCTCGCCGACGCCCTGCGGGCCCGCCCCGCAGCCGAGGACGACTGGACGGCGCTCCGGCGTTCGCTGGACGTCCTCGTCGAGCCCTACCGCCGGGACCCGGCCGAGGCGCTCGCCACCACCCGCCTCATCATGGGCACCCCGGCCCTGTGCGCGCGGCAGCGGGAGAAGCAGAACAGCTGGCGCCCGCTCCTGGTTCCGGCCCTCGCCGAGCGCACCGACCCGCCGCGGCCCGTCACGGTGGCGCTGTCGGTGCGGGCCGGCGCGGCGCTGGAGTGTCTGAACACCGCTCTCGACCACTGGCTCGTGTCCGACGGCGACTTGGACCTCGTCGGCCTCCTGGACGAGGCATTCGCCGCGCTGACGATCGCGTAGGGGACGAGCCCCGACCGGCCCCTTTCCCCGGTTGCCGGGACGAAGCTGTCTCGAATCCTGGGTTCCCTGGCTCGAATCACCTGTTCGGGGGTGACGGAAGCGAACGTACGTTTAGTCTGCTTCTCATGGCGCACGAGACCGGTCACCGCAACCACCGTTCCAGGGGTGACGCGTCGCGTTCGCGCCGTCGTCCCGTCATAGCGACGCTGGTGGCGGTCGCTGCCGTAGCAGGGGTCGGCTACGGCGGATACGCGGCGCTGGCGGGTGGTTCCAGGGAGGACCCGGAGGTCCGTGCGGCCACCGATCAGCTGACGAAGTTCCTCGCCGCGTGGGAGTCGGGCGACGCCGAGGCGGCCGGTTCGTTCACGGACACGCCGGCCAACGCGGAATCGCTCATCAAGTCCGTCATGACGAACCTGAAGCCGTCGAAGACCACCATCTCCGCGGGCTCCGGGAAGAAGATGGAAGGCGAGGTCCACATCCCGTTCTCCGTCGAGATGGCGATACCCGACGCCGGCGGCTTCGCGTGGGAGTCAGAGGCCAAGGTCGTCTCGAAGCAGGGGAAATGGGAGGTGGAGTTCACTTCCCCCATGATCCATCCGAAGCTGGCCGCCGGGCAGACCCTCGCCCTCCAGTCCAAGGAGCGCGCGGCCGTGCTCGATACCAACGGGGACGAACTGCTGGCGCCCTCCCTGGTCGGCGCGGTCGACGCCGAGAGCGGCAAGGGGGTCTCCGGACTCCAGGCCCGGTACGACAAGCAGCTCACCGGCGGCGGAGGCGGCGCCAAGTCCGTCGCGATCGTGGACCGAGGGTCCGGGCAGGCCGTGAAGCGGCTCACCGAGGTCGGGGGCGCCGAGGCCAAGCCGGTGAAGACCACCATCGACCCGAAGATCCAGCGGGCCGCCGCCGACGCGCTGGACGGCGTCACGAAGAACGCCGCCCTCGTCGCCATCGAACCGTCCACCGGGCATGTCCTCGCCGCGGCCAACAACCCCGGCGGCATGAACCGCGCCCTCGAAGGCCGTTACCCGCCGGGCTCCACCTTCAAGGTCGTCACCGCCGCCGCGCTCCTGAAGGAGGGCCTGAGACCGGGCGACCCGGGCGACTGCCCCAAGTTCGCCGAGGTGAACGGCCAGAAGTTCGAGAACCAGAACCAGTTCACGCTGCCCGCCGGCGCCACCTTCAAGGACTCGTTCGCCAAGTCCTGCAACACCTTCTTCATCAACTCCCGTGCCAAACTCCCGGACGCGGCCCTCCACGACACGGCGACCGCGTTCGGCATCGGCGGCGCGTGGGACGTCGGCATCAGTACGTACGACGGCAGCGTGCCCGTCGCCACGAGCGACAACGACAAGGCAGCCTCCGCCATCGGACAGGCGCGCGTCCAGGCGTCCCCGCTGGTGATGGCCTCCATCGCGGCGACGGTCAAGGACGGCGCGTTCAAGCAGCCGGTCCTCGTGCCCGACGGGGTGAAGAAGAAGTACGAGGCCCCCGCCGCCCTCGACGCGGCGGTCGTGGCGGACCTCCGGGAGATGATGCGGGCGACCGTCACCTTCGGTTCGGGGGCGGTGCTGAAGGACCTCGCGGGCGAGCCGCACGCCAAGACCGGCACGGCCGAGTTCGGCGAGGAGACCCCGCCGCGCACACACGCCTGGATGATTGGCTACCAGGGCGAGCAGGACCTCGCCTGGGCGGTCCTGCTGGAGGACGGCGGCTCGGGCGGCAAGGACGCCGGACCCATCGCGGCGAAGTTCCTGAAGGGCGTCGGCTGACGGCCGCATCGGCTGACGGCCGCGGCTCCTCGAACGGCCGCCCGGCTCAGGAACGCTCCACCCGTACCGGGAAGCGGCTCAGGAACGCTCCACCCGTACAAGGAAGTTGTCGTCAGGCTCCCGCGACAGCACCGAGATCCGCACCCGGTTCTCCTTGTCCGTGAAGGACGTCCCGGGGCCGTACGGCGCGTCCGAGAGCTCCGCGTGCACGTTGGGCCGCCGCGTACAGCCGCCGCTGTTCTCCCTGCTGTCCGAGACCGTCACCGGACCGCGCCCGGTGTCCACGCCCGAATCGACGCGGTAGATGAGGACACCCGGCTCGCAGACGGCCTCGTCGTTGCCCGCCCGGGTCCGTACCTCCACCGCGTAACCGGACTCCTTGGAGACCGGTACGAAGACGACCTTCGGGCCGTCGGGAAGCGCCAGCGGCGAGAGCAGGAACTCGCTCGAACCGTGGCCGGCGGCGCAGCCGACCTGCTCGTCGTCCAGCCAGCCCAGCTTCCACTTGTGCCAGCCCAGCAGGTCGTTGTTGGCGCCCCAGTCCTCGGACATGATGTCCCAGTGCCCGACCGCGCCGCCGCCCTCCGCCGTGTAGAGGTCGGGGAGGCCGAAGACATGGCCGTTCTCGTGCGGCAGCACCCGGTAGCCGGTGTCGGTGTACGAGCCGGAGCCGTCGTCCTGGCGGCTGTAGACGAAGGACGTGTTGGCGAGCGGCACCCCGTCCGCGTGCGGCGCGTCCGCGTTGCCGGAGAACGTCACGGACAGGACGGTGTCCAGCGCCGAGGGCCCGGCGTTGGGCGTGACCAGGACGTTGACCAGGTCGTACGCGCTGAAGTCCACGTCCGTGTCGGCGGCGGCCACGATGTCCTCGACGAGCCGCCGGTAGCCGGGCTCGTACGGTGACCCGCGCTCGATCCCGTACTCCGCGAACGGCACCGGCATCCGCAGCCACTCCCGGACCGGGGCCTCGGCGCGGTAGTCGAGCCGCCCGTACGAGCTGGTCCTGAACCACTCGGACGTCTGCGGGAAGAACTCGGCGAGCCGCTCCGTCGCCTTCACCGGGCCCACCGCGTCCGGGAAGTCGATCATCAGGTTGAGGGCGCGGATCCGCCCGGTGGAGCGGGAGTAGCCGGACGGGGTGGGGAGCCCCTCCGACATCTGTACGGCGGTGCCCGACGCGATACGGCACGGGCCGAGCGCCGAGCCCGTGGTGCTTCCGGGGCCCGCGGAGGCGCGGGTGGGGTGCGGGAGGGTGCCGCTCGCCGATGTCAGGGCGGCGAGGGCGAGCGCGGTGAGGCCGGCGAGGGTGCCGAGCCGGCGGGTGCCGCGGGGGCTGCGGATGCCACGGGTGCCACGCGTGCCGCGGGGGCTGCTGGTGTCGCGGATGCTGCTGGTGCTGCTGGTGTCGCTTCCGGCACGTCCGCCGGCTCTGCCTATCCCACGCCTCTGCTGCATCCGGCCGCCTTCGGTCGCGCGGCAGTCGGCGGTTCTGACTGCTCTCCGTTCGATCACCCTCCGTCGGTCGGCGTGTCGGCGCCCGCTGGGTGCGCCGATCGTGGGTTCTTCCGAGCTTGTGACCTGGATCACATTAAGGGGTGAAATAACCGGGGAGGCTCTCCCCGTTTGCACTCGTGTCCCCGAGAAACGGGGAGGTGTTCCCCGTTTACCTGGGCATTGCCAAGGGTTCGCCGAAGCGTTACGAAGACTCCCGAAAGAAGCGCGACACGTGACCACCGCCAGCGACACCACGGCATCCGGAGCGGCCGGAGAAGCCGGAGCGGCCGTGGAGGCCGGAGCCTCCGGAGCGGCCCGCCGCGTCACGCGTCCACGCGCGGACGCGCTGCGCAACCGGGAGCGGATCGTCGCGGCGGCGCGCGAGATGTTGGTGGAGTACGGTTCAGAGGCGCCGCTGGACGAGATCGCCCGGCGCGCCGGCATCGGCAACGCGACCCTCTACCGTCACTTCCCCGACCGCAGTGCCCTCATCAACGGCGTCGTCCGTTCGGTCATGTCCCGTACGGCGGACGCGGCGGAGCTGCTCCTGGCTGAGGACGCGGTGGCCGAGCGGCCCGACCCGTTCGGCGCGCTGAGCCGCTTCGTGCACACGGCGGCGGACGAGCGGATCGGGGCGCTCTGCCCGATGCTCTCCGAAACCTTCGAACAGAACCGCCCCGATACGCGAGCCGAGCGGGAACGGCTCGAAGGCGCCGCCGAGCGTCTGATGGAGCGGGCGCGTGAGGCGGGGCAGCTGCGCCCGGACGTCGCCGTCACCGACGTGATGATGGCGCTGTCCCAGCTCACCCGTCCGCTGCCGGACTCCGGGTGCCTGAAGCTCGACCGGTTCACGCACCGGCACATCCAACTGCTTCTCGACGGTATGGCGGCCCCGGCCCGGTCCGTACTGCCGGGACCCCCCGCGACCCCGGAGGACCTGCTCCCTCGCCGCCGGTGAGGTGAGCCCATGAACCCCTCGATGACTTCGTAAGTCCCGCAACGTCGCCTGCACTTACGTACCTTTTCGCCCTTCCGTACCCTTAGGTGGATACCTCCATGTCACAAACAGCCGAGAAGAGGCTTCCCGACACGGGAGCCGCGCTTCCCGATCCGAACCGCTGGAAGGCGCTGGTGTTCATCGCCGTCGCCCAGCTGATGGTCGTGCTCGACGCGACGATCGTGAACATCGCGCTGCCCTCCGCCCAGCAGGACCTGGGGATATCGGACGGCAACAAGCAGTGGGTCATCACCGCCTACGCCCTCGCCTTCGGCGGTCTGCTGCTCTTCGGCGGACGCATCGCCGACCTGTGGGGCCGTAAGCGCGCCTTCGTCATCGGTCTGTCCGGCTTCGCCGCCGCGTCCGCCATCGGCGGCGCCGCCAACAGCGAGGCGCTGCTGCTCGGCGCCCGCGCGCTCCAGGGCGCATTCGGCGCGCTGCTCGCACCGGCCGCGCTGTCGCTGCTCGCGGTGACCTTCACCGACGCCAAGGAGCGCGCGAAGGCGTTCGGCATCTTCGGTGCGATCGCCGGTGGCGGTGGCGCCGTGGGCCTGATCCTCGGTGGCTTCCTCACCGAGTACCTGGACTGGCGCTGGACGTTCTTCGTCAACATCCCGTTCGCCGTCGTGGCCGCGCTCGGCGCGTACTTCGTGATCCGGGAGCCCGCGGGCGGACGGAACAGTTCCGCGCTGGACATCCCCGGTGTCGTCCTCTCGACGCTGGGCCTGGTCTCGCTGGTGTACGGCTTCACGCGCGCCGAGTCCGACGGCTGGGGCGACATCTCGACCGTCTCCCTCTTCGTCGCCTCCGCGGTCCTGCTGCTGCTGTTCGTCGTCGTCGAGTCGCGGGTCAAGAACCCGCTGCTGCCGCTGCGCGTGGTCACCAACCGCAACCGCGCCGGCGTCTACCTCTCGCTGGGTCTCGCCATCATCGGCATGTTCGGCCTGTTCCTCTTCCTGACCTACTACCTCCAGGTCGTCGAGGGCTACTCGCCGGTCAAGACGGGCTTCGCCTTCCTGCCGATGATCGTCGGCATGATCACGGGCTCGACCCAGATCGGCGCCCGGCTGATGACCCGGGTCCCGCCGCGGCTGCTGATGGGCCCCGGCTTCCTGGTCGCCGCCGTCGGCATGCTGCTGCTGACCCAGCTGGAGATCGGCTCCTCGTACACCACCCTGATCCTGCCGGCGGAGCTGCTGCTCGGTCTTGGCATGGGTACGGCGTTCATGCCGGCCATGTCCCTCGCCACGCACGGCATCGAGCCGCGTGACGCGGGCGTCGCCTCCGCGATGGTGAACACCTCGCAGCAGGTGGGCGGCGCGATCGGGACGGCGCTGCTGAACACGATCGCGGCCTCCGCCACGACCTCGTACCTCGCCTCGCACGCGGCGGGCGCGAGCGACCAGAAGCTGCTCGCCCTGCAGGGCCTGGTGGCCGGCTTCGCCAGCGCCATCTGGTGGGCTGTCGGCATCCTGGTCGTCGCCTCGGCGATCGCCGTCACCTTCATCAACACCGGCCGCCCCGGCACCTCACCGACCGCTTCTGGCGGCGCGGGCGACGGTGCCGAGGACGAGATGGTGCTGCCGGTGGCGATGCACTGACGGCGGCACGGCGGACGGGCACCGCGCGTACGTAAGCAGGCACTACGTAAGCAGGCACCTACGTAGGCAAGCACCTACGTAAGCAAGCACCTACGTAAGCAAGCACCTACGTAGGCAAGCAAGTACAAGAAACAGAGAACCGGATCTGCCCTGGTACGGCCGCGAGCGAACTCAGCGGCGCCAGGGCAGATCCGCGCCCGTACCCTCCGGCTGAAGCCCGTCGGCCATCAGCCGCATGATCTCGCCGAGCTGCTCCAACTGCGTGGGCGAGAGCCGGTCGAAGAGCGCCTGGCGTACGGCGGCCACATGGCCGGGCGCGGCGCGCTGCAGCACCTTCTCGCCCTCGTCCGTCAGATACGCGTTCTGGCCGCGCTTGTCGGAGGGGCAGTCCTCGCGCTGGACCCAGCCGTGCTGTTCGAGCCGCGCGATCGCGTGCGAGAGCCGGGACCTGGTGATCTTCGCGTCCTTCGCCAGCTGCGTCATCCGCATCCGGCGGCGCGGCGCCTGCGCGAGGTGCACGAGCAGCGCGTAGTAGATGTGCGGCATGCCGGAATCGCGTTGGAGCTGCCGGTCGAGATGGTCGTCCAGCAGCGTGGTCGCGTGGAGGTACACGCGCCAGACGCGCTGCTCCTCGTCGCTGAGCCAGCGCGGCTCCTGATCGCTGTGGACGTCGGCTTCGTTGCCGGTGGCTGCCATGGTCATGCTCTCCACTCTACTCATCATTGAAAGTTAAAGTAAGTGTGGCTAGAGTGGGCGGGATAATGCTTGAGGATTCAAGTGTAGATTCGGGGAGCCGCCATGACCGCCATGAGTACCGCCGCCGCGACCGATACCGCCACCGATGCCGAGCCCACGCCGACGCCGACGCGTATGCCGGCCCTCTACCTCTCCCACGGCGCCCCGCCGCTCGCGGACGACCCGGTCTGGCCCGGTGAACTGGCCGCCTGGTCCGCGGACCTGCCCCGCCCCAAGGCGATCCTGATGGTCTCCGCGCACTGGGAGGAGGCCCCGCTCGCGCTCGGCGCGACCGTGACCGTACCCCTCGTGTACGACTTCTGGGGCTTCCCGGAGCACTACTACCAGGTGCGGTACGACGCGCCCGGCGCCCCCGCGCTCGCCGACTCCGTACGCAAGCTGCTGCGTGCCCCGGGGATGCCCGTACAGGACGTGCCGGACCGGGGGCTCGACCACGGCGCCTACGTACCGCTCGTGGAGATGTTCCCCGACGCGGACATCCCGGTGCTCCAGGTCTCCCTGCCCACGCTCGACCCCCGCAAGCTGCTGGAGGTCGGGCGCAGGCTGGCGCCGCTGCGGGACGAGGGCGTGCTGATCGTCGGCAGCGGCTTCTTCACGCACAACCTGGCCGCGCTGCGGCACACCGGCGGCGGGGTGCCCGGCTGGTCGTCGGAGTTCGACGACTGGGGCGCGCGGGCGCTGGCGGACCAGGACATCGACGCGCTGCTCGACTTCGAGCGGAAGTCCCCGGCCGGGCGGCTGGCCCATCCGCGCACGGAGCACTTCGCGCCGCTCTTCGTCACGCTCGGCGCCGCGGAGGAGGAGCTGGGCAGCGGGCGGAGCGTCATCGACGGATTCTGGCTGGGGATGGCGAAGAGGTCCGTGCAGTTCGGCTGACCGGCACCGGGCCCTGGTTACGGGGCCGGGGATCGCGTCGGGGCCGGAGCGGCCGGAGCGGCTGGGGCGGCCTGGGCGGCTGGGGCGGCCGGGGCGGAAGCGCCCGGGGTCTCGGCGCCCAGGCGCTTCTCGTACCACGCCACGTCCCAGTACGCGTCGAATTTCCGCCCGACCTCTTCGTATGTGCCGATGTGCCGGAAGCCGAACCGCGCGTGCAGCCGGTCCGACGCCTCGTTCGGCCGGGCGATACCGGCGTACGCGCGATGGACGTCCTCCGTCTCCAGGACGGCGAAGAGTGCCTGGTAGAGGAGGCTGCCGATACCGCGCCCGCCGGCGTCCGGCGCGCAGTAGACGGACACCTCCACCGAGGTCGAGTAGGCGGCCTTCGGGCGGAAGGCGCTGCTCGTCGCGTACCCGAGAATGCGGGCAGACGCGACATCCTGAGCAACCAAAAGCCGGTGCGGGCCGTCTTTCGGGTGAGAGCGCAGCCAGCCGAGCCGCTGTTCGGGGGTGAAAGGGGTGGTGTCAAAGGTGATGACGGTCTCACGCACATAGTGGTTGTAGAGGTCGGTCAGCGCCTCAAGATCGGCTTCCTCGCCCGGCCTGACCTGCACTTCTGTACTTATGTACGGCATCTGTTCTCCCCGGTTCGCGGCACAGGGTACTGCATGATCAGAAATTCTCCGCACCGGAGGGGAATTCTGTCCGGATTCCAGTCGTTGTTTCCAACGGATGCAGGGCACCCGGGAGGGTGTCGCGACCTACTCAGTTCAGCAAGGGAGCTCGCATGGCAACCCGTGCCGTCGCCCGTCGTTCCACCACCGCCTCCGGCGCCTCCGGTTCCGGCTCGCGTGGGGCGAAAGCGGCAAGCAGTGTTCGCGCTGTAGGCGGGGAGATCGCCGACCGCGACCTGGTCGGCATGTACCTCGACGAGATAGCGCGCACACCGCTGCTCGACGCCGCAAAGGAAGTCGAGCTGTCCCAGACCATCGAGGCCGGTGTCTACGCCCGGAAGATACTCGACGGCGAGGTGGAGAGCGGGACCGCCGGTGCCGGCGCCTCGCACGAGGAGCTGGAGGCGCTGTACGCGGCGGGGGAGAGCGCGAAGGACGTCTTCATCCGCTCCAACCTCCGTCTTGTGGTGGCCGTCGCCCGGCGTTACCCGCGCAGCGGTCTGCCCCTGCTCGACCTGATCCAGGAGGGCAACGCGGGCCTGGTGCGCGCGGTCGAGAAGTTCGACTACGCCAAGGGCTTCAAGTTCTCCACGTACGCGACCTGGTGGATCCGCCAGGCCATCACCCGCTCCATAGCCGACCAGTCCCGCACGATCCGGCTGCCCGTCCACCTGGTGGAGGAGCTGGGCAGGATCCGCCGCGTGCAGCGCGAGTTCAACCGGGAGCACGGCCGGGACCCGGAGCCCGCCGAGGTCGCCGCCGAGCTCGACTCGAACCCGGCGCGCGTCCTGGACGTCCTCGACTGGGCCCGTGACCCGGTCAGCCTGAACATGTCGGTGGACGACGACGGCGACACGCAGTTCGGCGACCTGCTGGAGGACACCTCCGCCATCTCGCCCGAGCAGTCCGTCCTCACGCTGCTGCGCAGCGAGGAGCTGGAGGACCTGATCAGCAAGCTCGACCAGCGCACCGCCTCGATCATCAAGATGCGGTACGGAATCGACGACGGCCGGGAGCGCACGCTGACCGAGGTCGGCAAGCAGCACGGCCTGACGCGCGAGCGGATCCGGCAGATCGAGAAGCACGCTCTGATGGAGCTGAAAAAGATGGCTCGGGACACAGGTTTCGACGCGGCGGCGTGACGTCGGCGCCCGAGAGCCGTAGTGTCCCCCTTAGCTCGTACCGATCCGCTCCCCGTGAGCGCGGTACGGGACGGCCGATTTATCGGCCGACGGCCGGTATTCGGCCCCGAAGACGAGCCCCGGCACCAACCCCCCCCAGGTGCCGGGGCTCACCTCTGCCCCGGGCCCGCCTCTTGGCCCTCTTCCTGGCGGGCCACCGGGCGGGCCACCGCGCGGGTCAGCCTGGCGCCCAGCTCGCTCAGGAAATCGGTGAGCCCGGCCGGTTCGTGGACGGTGAACTCGCAGTCCACCAGCGCCAGTCGCAGCGCCAGCCACTCCAGCGAATCGTGCACCGTGCCGCGCAGCCGGCAGGAGTCGGGCCCCGTCGCCTCCGGGGCGCCGAGATGGCGCGGCAGCCGGGCCGCCACGAACGCCGCCGGTGCCCGGAAGTCCACGTCCAGCTCCAGCCGGGGCTTCATGCCCGACATCGACGCGCTCAGATACTCCGCCGCGTCCCCGCCCGTCGGCAGCTCGCGCGGCGCGAACCGGGCGCCGGTCGCGAACGGCTCGCCCACGCGGTCGACCCGGAACGTACGCCAGTCCTCCCGCCCGAGGTCGTACGCGACCAGATACCAGCGCCGGCCCGTCGAGACCAGGCGGTACGGCTCGACCTGGCGCTTCGTCTCCGTACCGTCCCCCGAGCGGTAGCCGAAGCGCAGCCGCTCGGTGCCGGTGACGGCGCCCGCCAGGACGGTCAGGGTGCGCGGATCGATGGTCGCGCCGTCGCCGCGCGTGAGCGGTACGGTCGCGGCCTGGAGCGTCGACACGCGGTGCCGCAGCCGGGCCGGCAGCACCTGCTCCAGCTTGGCGAGGGCCCGTACGGACGCCTCGTCGACGCCCTCGATGGCATGGCCCGCACCGGCCCGCAGCCCGACGGCGATGGCCACGGCCTCCTCGTCGTCGAGGAGCAGCGGTGGCATCGCCGCCCCCGCGACCAGCCGGTAGCCGCCGACCGCGCCCATCGTGGCCTCGACGGGATAGCCGAGGGCGCGCAGCCGGTCGATGTCGCGGCGGATGGTGCGCGGGCTGACGCCGAGGCGCCCGGCCAGCTCGCTGCCGGGCCATTCGCGCGGGGTCTGGAGCAGCGAGAGCAGGCTGAGCAGCCGGGCCGGGGTATCGGTCATACGGCCATCGTGCGCGTCATCGAGGACACTTTCCGACCTAGATGGCTTCTAGCGTCGGCCGCATGAGTTCTTCCACCACCGCCGAACCCGCTCTGGACCCGACGCCCGACCCCGGCCACCGGCTCGACGCCCACCTTCCCCCGGACCCCGCGCCCGACAGCCGCCGCTGGCTGGCGCTGGCCATCGTCATGACGGCCGCCTTCATGGACCTGGTCGATGTGACCATCGTCAATATCGCCGTCCCGAGCATGGAAAGGGACCTGGGGGCCTCGTTCGGGGCGATCCAGTGGATCACCGCCGGCTATGCGCTGGCGTTCGCCGCCGGCCTGATCACCGGTGGCCGGCTCGGTGACATCTACGGCCGTAAAAGGCTCTTCCTGATAGGTATCACCGGCTTTACGATCGCCTCCGCGCTCTGCGGCTTCGCGGTCAACCCGGAGATGCTCGTCGGCTCCCGGCTGCTCCAGGGCGCGATGGCCGCGATGATGGTGCCGCAGGTGCTCTCGATCATCCATGTCACCTTCCCGGCGCACGAACGCGGCAAGGTCTTCGGGATGTTCGGCGCGATCGTCGGTCTGGGCGCCGTCTCGGGACCGCTGCTCGGCGCCCTGCTCACGCAGTGGAACCTTTTCGGGCTCGAATGGCGCCCGATCTTCCTGATCAACCTGCCGGTCGGCATCGCGGGCGTGCTGCTGGGCCGGAGGTTCATCACCGAGTCCAGGGCACCCAAGGCGCTCCGGCTCGACCTGGTCGGCGTGGTGCTGGTGACGGCCGCGATGCTGATGCTGGTCTACCCGCTGACGCGCGGGCGCGAGCTGGGCTGGCCGCTGTGGGGGCACCTCTGCATGATCGGCAGCGTCGGCGTGGTCGCGGTGCTGGTGGCGTACGAGCGGCGGAAGGCGCGCGTGGACGGTTCGCCGCTGATCGAGCTGTCGCTGTTCCGGGTGAAGAGCTTCGCCGCGGGCACCGCGGTCCAGCTCACCTTCGGTGTCGCGCTGGGCATCTTCTTCCTGGTCTGGACGCTCTACATGCAGACCGGACTCGGCTGGAGCCCGCTGCGCGCGGGGCTGACCGGGGTGCCGTTCTCGATCGCGGTGTCGGTGGCGGCGGGTCTCTCCGTACAGAAACTGGTCCCGCGCTTCGGCCGGAAGGTGCTCCAGGCGGGCGCCCTCACGATGATCGCCGGACTGCTGCTCTACATCGCGGTGGCCGACCGCTACGGCCTGGACATCCACCCGTGGCAGATGGCCGCGCCCCTGGTGGTGATGGGCCTCGGCATGGGCCTGATCGTGGCGCCGCTCACGGACGCGGTCCTGTCGGGGGTGCCGCGCGAACACTCGGGGTCGGCGTCCGGCCTGATCAACACCGTGCAGCAGATGGGCAACGCGCTGGGGCTCGGGCTGGTGTCGGTGGTGTTCTTCGGCGTGGTCGACGACCGGCTCGAGGGCGGTTCCGGCGCGGTGGGCGGGGCCTTCGCGGCCGGTTTCGAGCACGCGATGTGGTGGGTGGTGGCGGTGCTCGCGGTCATCTTCGCGGTGATGTTCGCGCTACCGGGACGGCCGAAGCCGCACGAGGAGGACGCGAAGGCGTAGCGCTTTTTTTTGGGGGGGCTCCGGCTCCGTACGGGACTCCCGTACGGAGCCGGAGCCCCTCAACGCTTGTCGCGCGACGCCACCTGGGCGAAGGTCATCAGCGCCAGGGCGGTCACGAAGCCGATCGCGGCCGGAGTGGTGAAGAAACGCAGCTCCGTGCCCCGGTCGTCGATCAGCAGACCGCCGGCCAGCTGGAGCGCGAAAGCCGCCGCCATGACGAGCAGCCCATAGCCCCACAGCCGCGGCCGGAACATCCCCTTGCGTAGCCAGGGGAACACCCAGCCGGCCGTGAGCGCGGCTGTCCCGCCCGCCCCGGCGAGCACCACCATGGACGCGTTCAGCGCTACAGCGTACCCATTCATCGTTCTGCCCTGCCCCCTGACCCCTGCCCTGTGGACCACATGTCCACGAACGTCCACATGATGCCTGATCATGTCCGCACCATGCCCGGATCTGTTTACTTTGTGGAAATGTCGGCGTAGCCTTCCGTCGAAACCACAGGTTCGGGCACGGAACGGACGTAAAACCACATGTACGCACCGGAGCGTCAGCAGGAGATCCTGCGCCTGGCCCGCGAGGGCGGCCGGGTCGATGTGCTGTCGCTGGCCGAGGAGTTCCAGGTCACCGCCGAGACCGTACGGCGCGATCTCAAGGCGCTGGACAGGGCCGGGCTCGTCCGGCGGGTGCACGGCGGGGCCATACCCGCCGGGCGGCTGGACTTCGAGCCGGATCTCGCCGAGCGCGAGTCCACCGCCGCCGACGAGAAGGACCGGATCGCGCACGCGGCCCTCGCCGAACTGCCGCGGGACGGCAGCGTGATCCTCGACGCCGGTTCGACCGTGGCGCGGCTCGCGGCGGCGCTGCCGCTGGACTGCGGGCTCACCGTGGTCACGCACGGGCTGCCCGTCGCCGCCCGCCTCGCCGACCACCCGGGGATCGATCTGCACCTGGTCGGGGGCAGGGTCCGGCACCGTACCCGTGCGGCCGTCGACGCCTGGGCGCTGCGCGCGTACAGCGAGATCCGCGCCGATGTCCTCTTCCTCGGCACCAACGGATTCTCGCCCGAGGGCGGCCTCACCACCCCGGACCTCGCCGAGGCCGCCGTGAAGCGCGCGCTCATCGGCGCCGCCCGGCGGGTGGTGCTGCTCGCCGACTCGGCCAAGCACGGCCAGGAGCACTTCGCGCGCTTCGGCACCCTCGCCGATGTCGACCTGCTCATCACCGACAGCGGGCTCAGCCCTTCGGATGTCGCGGCGGTCGAGGCCGCGGGCACCGAAGTGCTGAGTGTTTAGGAGCACCGCCGCCATGATCCTCACCGTCACCCCCAACCCCAGCCTGGACCGTACGTACGAGGTCCCTGCGCTGGACCGCGGCGAAGTGCTGCGCGCCACGGCCGAGCGCATGGACCCCGGCGGCAAGGGCGTCAACGTCTCGCGGGCGGTCGCCGCCGCCGGCCGGCGTACCGTCGCCGTGCTGCCGCTCGGCGGCGCGCCGGGCGCGCTCGTCGCGGAACTGCTCGCGGAGCAGGGCATCGAGGTCGTACCGGTGCCGGTCGCGGGGGCGACCCGGTCGAACATCGCGCTCGCAGAGCCCGACGGCACCCTGACGAAGATCAACGCGCCCGGTCCCGAGCTGACCGCCGCCGAGTCGGAGGCGCTGCTCGCCACCGTCCGCGCCCGGATCGGCGCCCACGCGGGCGCCGGCGGAGGGTTCGGCCAGGACGGCGACACCGTGACGTGGATCGCCTGCTGCGGCAGCCTGCCGCGCGGGCTGGCCCCCGAGTGGTACGCCGAGCTGGTCGCCCGCGCCCACGACGCCGGGGCCCGGATCGCGCTCGACACCTCGGGGCCCTCGCTGCTGGCCGCGCTCCGCGAGCGCCCGGACGTCGTGAAGCCGAACGCCGAAGAGCTGGCCCAGGCCGTCGGCCGCCCCCTCGCCACGGTGGGGGACGCGGTCAAGGCGGCCGAGGAGCTGCGGACGTACGGCGCCGCGACGGTCCTCGCCAGCCTCGGCGCGGACGGCCAGCTGCTGGTCACGGAGGCGGGCACGTACTTCGGCTCCGCCACGGTCACCTCGGTCCGCAGCAATGTGGGCGCGGGTGACGCCTCACTCGCCGGGTTCCTGGCGGCCGGCGGCGAAGGCCCGGCGGCGCTGGCGTCCGCCGTCGCGCACGGCGCGGCGGCCGTACAGCTGCCGGGCAGCGTGATGCCGTCACCGGGGGACCTGGACCTGTCGGCGGTTACGGTGACCGCGGATGTCCCGCTGGACCGTCTTCTCACGGAGCCCGCCTCATGAGCCCGAGCTTCAGTTCCCTTCCCCTCCCGTACCCCCTTCCCCTCTTCCCCCTCCTTCCCCTTCCTCCCCACCGCGCGATAAGCGAGCAAAGGAGCCCGCGATGAGCGACATGATCACCGCGGACCTGGTCGACCTCGACCTGGCCGCCGAGACAAAGGAAGCAGCGGCCCGTTCGCTGGCCGAGCGGATGGTGACCCTGGGCCGGGTCACCGACCTGGACGGCTTCCTGGCCGATGTGGCCGCGCGCGAGGCGCAGATGCCCACTGGCCTCGACGGCGGCATCGGGATCCCGCACTGCCGCAGCGCCCACGTCAGCGAGCCGACGCTGGGCTTCGGCCGCTCCCCCCGGGGCATCGACTTCGGCGCCCCCGACGGCCCGGCGGACCTGATCTTCCTGATCGCGGCCCCGGCCGGTGCGGACGACGCGCATCTGACGATCCTCTCGGCGCTGGCCCGCCGCCTCATGAACGAGGAGTTCACGACGGCACTGCGGTCCGCGACCGACGCGTCGGCCGCCGCGGCTCTCATCCGCGGCGAGGAGCCCGAGGAGACCCCGGCGGCGACTGCCGCACCCGTCGCCACGGAAACAGCCTCAGAGACGCCCCCGGTGGCGCCCGAGACCCCGAAGAGCGCCGCGCCCGCGCCGGAGGAGCCGTCTGCGCCCGCCGCGGCCGACTCCGCCGAGCCGTTCCGTATCGTCGCCGTCACCTCCTGCCCCACGGGTATCGCCCACACCTACATGGCCGCCGAGGCCCTGGAGCAGGCCGGGCAGCGGGCCGGCGTCGAGCTGACCGTCGAGCCGCAGGGCTCCTCCGGGTTCAACCGTCTCGACCCGGCCGTCATCGCCGCCGCCGACGCGGTGATCTTCGCCCACGACGTGCCGGTACGGGAGAAGGAGCGCTTCGCCGGGAAGCCCACGGTCGACGTCGGCGTCAAGGCCGGCATCAACCGCCCCGACGAACTGATCACCGAAGTACGCGGCAAGGCGGCCCGCGGCGAGGTCACCGCCTCGGCCGGCCACCCCACGCCCGTCGAGAGCGCCGGGGAACCCGGTGAGGGCTACGGCACCAAGCTGCGCAAGTGGCTGATGTCCGGCGTGAGTTACATGGTCCCGTTCGTCGCGGCGGGCGGCCTCCTCATCGCCCTCGGCTTCGCCATCGGCGGCTACACCATCAACAAGGCGCCTTCGGTCGCCGAGCACTTCGTCTGGACGGACCACCTCAGCTGGGCGGCCCTGCTCTTCCAGATCGGCGGCCTGGCCTTCGGCTTCCTGGTGCCCGTCCTTGCGGGCTATATCGCCTACGGCATGGCCGACCGTCCCGGTCTGGTGCCCGGCTTCGTCGGCGGCATGATCGCCACCACCATCAACGCGGGCTTCCTCGGCGGGCTGGCCGCCGGTCTGATCGCCGGTGGCACCGTGATGGCCATCCAGCGGGTCCGGGTGCCCTCCGTACTGCGCGGGATCATGCCGGTGGTCGTGATTCCCCTCCTGTCCTCCATCGTCGTCGGCTTCCTGATGTTCCTGGTGGTCGGCAAACCGATCGCCGAACTGCAGAAGGCCCTGACCGACTGGCTGTCCGGCCTCTCCGGCGCCAACGCGATCGTCCTCGGCGTCATCCTCGGCCTGATGATGTGCTTCGACCTCGGCGGCCCGCTGAACAAGGTCGCCTACGCCTTCGCGGTCGGCGGCCTCGCCAACCCCAACCCCGGCAGCCTCAAGGTCATGGCCGCCGTCATGGCCGCGGGCATGGTCCCGCCGCTCGCGATGGCGCTCGCCACGACCGTGCGCGGCAAGCTGTTCACCCGTACCGAACGGGAGAACGGCAAGGCGGCCTGGTTCCTCGGCGCCTCCTTCATCACCGAGGGCGCCATCCCGTTCGCGGCGGCCGACCCGCTGCGGGTCATCCCGTCCGCCATGGCGGGCGGGGCCGTCACCGGCGCGCTCTCCATGCTCTTCGAGTGCACCCTGCGCGCTCCGCACGGCGGCGTCTTCGTGATCCCGC
Organism: Streptomyces sp. NPDC093109; assembly: GCF_040701725.1. Classification (NCBI taxonomy): domain Bacteria; kingdom Bacillati; phylum Actinomycetota; class Actinomycetes; order Kitasatosporales; family Streptomycetaceae; genus Streptomyces; species Streptomyces sp. NPDC093109. The sequence goes on along the minus strand of NZ_JBFBEZ010000026.1, from coordinate 3,675 downwards.
TGATCGGTCACCCGATCCTCTACCTGATCGCCATCGCGGCGGGTACGGCCGTCAGCGCCGGGCTGGTCATCCTGCTGAAGGGCGCCCGCAGGACGGGCGGTCCCGACCGGTCGGAGGAGCCGATAGCCGCCGGTGACACCGGGGCCACGGCCCCGGCCGAGACCAAGTTGCCGGTGGCCGTCTGACCGCCGCCTTCCCCCGTGGGTCGTACGCCCGTCCACCCCTGGCGGCCGTACGACCCACACCCATGACATCCCCTGGGCCTCGGACCGACCGGTCTTATCTCACCTGCGCGCGGAGCTCCATGGCCTCGCGCGCCGCGCTCTCCGTCTCGTAGACCTCGCACATATGGCGGCCGTCCCGCGTCGCCGTGTGCTCGACCTCCCAGAGGCTCGTCTCACTGCCGTCGATCAGCAGGAACGCGTGCTCGTACAGCATGAACCCGGCGTCCTTGCCCTCGACCTGGCACTGCCGGCCGAAGACCTGTGTGATGTGGTGCGCGAACGCCGTCTTCAGCATCCGTCCGGTCTCCTCGCCCGGCCGGTCGTCGTTCTCCGCCCGGCGCAGCACCCGGCGCGCGTGGTCGGGGGAGTTGTCCGGGGAGTACATCCGGTGCCGGGTCGCGGGCGCCGGCGCGGGCAGCGCCCGCAGCGCGCGGAGCAGCGCGAGATGCGCGTCGATCTCCGCCGTACGCTCCGACTCCAGCTCCGCGAGCAGTCCGGCCGCGAGATCGTCCGTGGCCGGATCGCCGGTATGGGACTCCGCCTCGGGGGCGGCCGGATACGCGGCGTCCGCCGGTCCCTCCCAGCTCTCTCCGGCGAACGGGGAGCACAGCGGCCCCTCCGCACCGCCGATGCGGCCGAGGCGTGCCGCGGCGAGCTGGGCCTCGGACTCCTCCCCGTACAGCTCGTGCAGCCGCGCGCCGTCCCGGCCGGTGTTGTGCACCAGCTCCCACAGGCTGAGCGCGCTGCCGTCGTCGAGCAGATAGGTGTGCCGGTACGTCTCGCGGTGCAGCCCCGCACTGTGGTGCGCGGAACACAGCGAGCTGGCGTGCGCCAGCGCACGGTCGAGTCCCTCGACCAACGTGTCAGGCAGGTCGAAGGAGTTGAGTGCCCGACCCAGGAGTCGCTCGAGGTGCGTCTCGGTTGTCTCGTAGGGATCGTTCAAGATGGGTCTCCAGGCCGTCGCCACATGTCACTTGGTGATTGCATAACGTAGTGCCTAGGGCTGACATCGCGTCCTAAGTTTTGGAAAACGAAGGGGGCGCACGCAAAGTTCTTTCGCGCCCCCGGTCAACCCGCCGGTCGCGCCCCTCAGTCGAGTCCGTACAAATCATGGTACGAAGGAAACGTCCCGCCGAGGCCGTCCACGCCCTTCGCCGCGCGGACGGCCGAGACTATTGCCCTGGTCACCACGTCCGCACCGGCCGCCAGCACTTCGTTGAGAGCGAGTTGATCCGTCGCGTCGAGCGGGCGAACACCGGTCGACATCGCGAATACCGTATCGCCGTCATTGAGAAGATGCACCGGACGGACGGCGCGCGCTATGCCGTCGTGCGCCGTCCCCGCGAGCTTCTGCGCCTGGGCACGGGAGAGTTCGGCGTCGGTGGCGACGACGGCCAGCGTGGTGTTCAGCGGAGCGGGCCCGTTCCGCTCGCTCAGTTCGGCCAGCCGCTCGCACGCCGCCCGGTGGACCTCGGGCGCCGGATACTCCGCACGGCCGCTGAAGTAGCGCCCGTACAGCACCCCCGTCAGCGGATCGACCACCGAACCCGCCGCGTTGGCCACGACCAGGGCGGCCACGGTCGCCCCGGAGTCCAGCACCACACTCGCCGTACCCGTCCCGCCCTTCAGCGGGCCGACCAGCGCGCCCGTGCCCGCGCCCACCGCGCCCTCCTCGACAGGCGCCCCGAGGGCCGTCCCGGCCGCGGCCTCCACCGCCGCCCGCCCCGTCGCCGCGTCCGGCCGTATCCGCCAGTCACCACCGCGCCCCAGATCGAAGACGCCCGCGGCCGGCACGACCGGCACCACCTGCCCGGGGTCAGGCCCCACCCGCACCCCGCGCCCGTGTTCCTCCAGCCACGCCATCACCCCGGCCGCCGCGTCAAGACCGAACGCGCTGCCGCCCGTCAGGACGATGGCCTCGATCCGCTGGACGATATTGCGTGGATCGAGAGCCTCGATCTCCTTCGTGGCAGGACCGCCGCCCCGCACATCCACGGCCGCGACCACGCCGCCCTCCGGAGCCAGCACAACCGTGGTCCCGGTCAACGCCCGGTCCCCGGCCACCCGCGCGTGCCCCACCCGCAGCCCCGCCACATCGGTCAGTGCGTCATTCCTCGCCATAATCCCCATGCGTACCACGTGGGTACGACAACTCCCAGGGCCGACGGGTCGTCGCAGGCCGCGGGAACGGTCAGCCGGGCGCGCCCGTACTCTGGAGTGATGAGCACCGCCCCCACCCCTGAGCCGCCGCGACCCAGTCCGGCGCTGATCTTCGACGACCCGCTGGACCAGCCGTCCTCGGACGACACGGACCGAGGCTGGGGAGAGCGGCCCGCCGCGAGCGGCGACAGCGCCGCCGACCTCGCGCGCTTCCTCGACGAGAAGCCGCCCCACCACATCTGACCGCGCCCAGCAGGGCGGTACCGCCGTTACCGCGCGGCCGGTCCCGACCCGCCCGGCCCCGGAGCACCGCGCTGCGCCACCAGAGCGTCCCTGATCTCCTTCAGCACCTCCAGCTCGCTGACCTCCAGAACCTCCTTGACCTCCTCCTTGGCCGCCTGGAGCCTGGCCCGCCGGGCCAGATACCTGGACATCGGCAGCACCATCAGGAAGTAGACGACGGCGGCCGTGATCAGGAAGGTCAGAACGGCGCTGAGCACCGATCCCCACATGATCGGGATACCGGTGACCACCTCGCCCCCCTTCGTCACGCACGGCGCCTTGAGGCAGGAGCTGTAGTGATCCAGGTCCTTCGTGCCGAAGGCGCCCACCAGCGGGTTGATCACGCCCTTCACCAGCGAGTTCACCACGTTGGTGAAAGCCGCGCCGATAACGACCGCGACCGCGAGGTCGATCACGTTGCCGCGCATCAGGAAGGCTTTGAAGCCCGCCAGCACGCTTTCCTTCTCTTTGCTCACGAGTGAGCCTTTCTTCACATGTGCCGTAGGAATGACAAACTGCTGCGAAACCTACGGCAGCCAGTGCCCACGCTGTCCAATCCGCATGCGCGATCAGGCGACGTGACACCTCACGTGTTCGACCCGGCGCGCCATGTCTCAGCACAGCGTCACCGCCAGCCGCGAGGTGGCGCTCGCGCCGGCCAGCGCCACCGCGGTGGCGCGCGGCACGGACAGCACGATCAGCGCGCCGCCGTCCGTGAGGCCCTCCCGCACCCGCGGGATCTCGGACACCCGCGCGCCCTCGGCGACCACCCGGGCCTCGGACTCACCCTCCGCCCCGGCGATCACATCGACGCGGTCGCCCCGGCGCAGCAGCCTGACCGTCGCCGCGTCCGCGATACGTACGGGAGCGGACACCATCCCCGGAGGCCGGTGCGCGCGGCGCCGGGCGGGCGGCGGGCCCGCCGCCACGGCGCGGGCGGCGGCCGAGAACACGACTGAACTCCACTCACTCAAGCTGCGATCTCGGATTAGGGGGTGAGCGTTTTGAT